>JBEKYG010000449.1:0-4974 GCA_049511215.1 Acidobacteriota bacterium
ACGAATTGCAGTCGCCTCGGCGCTGTTGGCACTGTGCTGCGTTCAGGTTATGCCTCAAGGTGCCGGCAAGGCGGCCGCGCCGGCAGGCTCGGCGTCCTTGCGTGCGCTCAAGACGCGTCCCGAACGCACCAACTATGCAGAGACCAGCCGCTACCAGGACGTTATGGACTTCCTGCACGCGGTCGCTGAAGCTTCGCCGAGCATTCACCTGACCACGTTTGGCTATTCCTTCGAGGGGCGTCTCCTGCCGCTGGCTGTTATCGGCGCCAAGGATGCGAGCCCCGAGGCCGTTAAGGCGACAGGCAAAACCAGAATATATATTGAGGGTAATATCCACGCCGGGGAAGTCGAGGGTAAGGAAGCATGTCTCGAAATTCTCAGAGCGATCGCGGAAGGCCAGCATCCCGGCTGGCTCGATTCGACAGTGCTGCTCATCTGCCCCATTTTCAACCCCGACGGCAACGAACGCATCAACCTGAACAATCGCCCGTCGCAGAACGGCCCGATCGGCGGGGAGGGACAGCGCGCCAACGGCCAGGAGCTCGACCTCAACCGGGACTTCATGAAGCTCGACGCGCCCGAAACGCGCTCGTTCGAGCTGATGATGTCGCGCTACGACCCCCATATCGTGGTGGATCTTCACACTACCGACGGTTCGGCACATGCCTATTGGATAACCTACGCGCCGCCTCTGCATCCCGCGACTCCCGCCAGCGTAGTTGATGCGCTGCGCAATGGGCTGCTGCCGACCGTGACCAAAGTCATCAAGGCCAAAGACGACATGGACTTCTATTACTACATTAGTGGAATCAGGAATGTCCCCAGCCAGGCAGGCGGCCGAGGCATGGGACAAGGTGGATTCGGACCGCCGGGCGGCCAGGGCGCCGCGGGTGGGCGCGCTAATGCCGCGGGTGGACAAGCTGCCGCAGGCCAGGGTGGCGCGGCCGGCGGCCGGGCAGGTGCCCCTGCGGGCGGCCGGGGAGGGATGGGAGGGGGCCGTGGTGGCCCCGATTCCACGGAGCCGTTATTTACCACCACCGACTACACAGCGCGTTTTGGAATAAACATGGTAGGCCTGCGTAACCGCCTCGGCATTTTGAGCGAGACCTTCAGTTATATACCATTTCAGGATCGCATCCGGGCAGCGCGCCGCTTTGTCGAAGAAATCATTAATTACGCGCAACAACACGGCGCTGAAATCCGCAAAGCGACGGCCGATGCCGACAAACAGTCCATTGTAGGCCAGCAGATCGCACTGCGGGGTACGCTGGCCAAATCTCCCGAAAAGTTCGACCTCCTGCTGACCGAGCTGACAACCGAGAGGAATCCCTATACCGGCCAGGACATGCGGCGCAGCACCGGGGTCCGCAATCCGGTCAAGGTGGACCAATACATTTCCTTTGAAGCGAGTGAGAGCACTGTCGCGCCACGCGCATACATGGTGCCGGCCACGCGATTCATCCAGGATCGACTGGCAGCCCATGGGGTGATTTTTTCAAAGCTCGACCAGGCGATCACTATCAAAGGCGAGCAGTTCCGGATCGAGTCCTCGACTCTGGCGGCCCAACGCTACGAACAGCACACAGGCCGCACGCTCGTGGGGAAGTGGGAGCCTGCGGATCTGAATGCGGCTGCGGGGATGCTCGTGGTTCCCGTCGACCAGCCGCTCGGCCGCCTTGTCGTGATGCTGCTCGAGCCACGCTCTGAGGACAGCTTCGCTGCCTGGGGCCTGATGGAAGATGTGCTGGCGCAGAATCCGCAGATCTTCCCGATTCTGCGCACGTCCGAATCCGTCGGAGGTAAATAAGAAACTCAGCCACGAATAATCGGCATAGCCACAACTACCTGCTACCAAGACGCAATGAAATCGGCGATTTCAGGCAGATTCGAGATTCGAGATTCGAGATTCGAGATTTTAGAATTTCGAATTTCGAATCTCGAATTTAAGTAAGAATCAAGATTTTTGGTGTTGGCGCCTTGGAATCTTGGCGGCGAATATTCTCTTCGCCGGCCGCGCCCTTTGCTTCGTGGTTCATTCCATCATGGCTCTGAGTATTTTGAGAAATTCCTCGATCTTGATGCCTGATGCGATTTCGTGAATGTCGAAGGACTGAACCTTCCCATCTCGAACCCTCAAGCCTATAAAGGCGAGGAACGCCCTCTCGGATTCATCCCACTGCAGGAATGCCACCAGAAACTCTCCGGGACGATAGGTTGGATCGCCCGCGGTTCTTGTCGTTTGGCCGCTGTAACCTGGGGCTGGAGCTGCCTGCAGGAAATTCACGGTGGCAGCATCGGGTTTCCCGATATGCCGCCGGAACACCTCCAATACAGAAGCCTGGTGCTCGATATAAACGTTCTCGCACGGGCTGCCCGTTTGGCTCGTCCGCCGCACTCCCACAGTCCTTTCAATCCTCAGGTAGGCGACAGCGTCGATATTTCGCCACAAGGCGGTGAGTTCCAAATCAAGACTTGGCTGCAGGATGTCCGTGTGCATCTCGCTCAGCGGGTCGAAGAACAACATGACGTCCGAGGTAAGCTCGCCGCCGGCCGGCAATGAAATGTCAGTGCGCCGGAAGGCTTTAAAACTGGGCATTTTGACCTCCAGAGCATAGGCGCCGGCAGGGAGGCCGCTGAAGTGGAAGCGTCCGTTTTCATCGGTTACCGCGACTGTCGGTATCTGGCCGGCAGGCGCGGTCAGCGTGACTTCAGCGCCCGGCATCCGGCCGCCAGCGCAATCCGTGACCCGCCCGCCAATGGTGGCGGTTTTCGATTCCTGCGTGAGCGTTGCGGCGGGCGGCAATAGCATAAACGATAGGACGGAAAGCGCTGCGCACGGCAATACCCAGATTCGCATGAGGAGCTCCAGCAGGATTATAACCAATTCCAATCAACTGCCGCCATGTAGAACACGGCGCGGAACCCATTCGAGAACACATTCCGCAGAAAGAGGGGAGTCAGCATGGGTCGAGCGACATTTGAGACTTTGTGGCACCGATTTCATCTAATCAGATAGCCTCCGAAGATGGAAATACCGGGTGGCGGAGGCGAGGAAAAGGAGGGTCATATGAGATTGCAGAATATTACTTCGGTGCGGACGCTTCCTGTCGCGCTACTGGCTTTGCTGGTAGTCGCTGGTCTCACAGTATCCGTGCCCGTGCGCGCTTCGGACCGGAATGATTCGAAGGCGACCCATGTCGGCTTGAGCGAGGAGATCCGGCATCAGCTGGTGATGCTTCCTTATTTCGGCGTGTTCGATAACCTCGAGTTCGAGATCCAGGACAACAACAGTGTCGTCCTTTCCGGCGAGGTTACGCGGCCGATTCTGAAGAGCGCCGCCGAGAATAGCGTGAGAAGACTAACGGGCGTGGGAAAAATCGTGGACAACATTGAGGTTCTGCCTCTTTCTCCCTTTGATGACCGGATTCGAGTTGCCGAGTATCGCGCCATCTTCTCCAATGGTCGGTTGGACAGGTATGTTCTTCGTGCCGTTCCCCCGATTCACATCGTCGTGAAGAATGGGCGAGTCACACTCGTCGGCGTGGTTGCGAGCCAATCGGACAAGAACATCGCCGGGATCGTTGCCAATCAAGTGCCCGGCGTTTTCAATGTGACCAATGATCTGACTGTCGAAAAGTAACCGAGCACAGCTTCAAACTCCAGTTCGCGGCGAAGAAAACTTCCGACCGCGAACTGGACGAAACCCACGAAGATTCCTTTCGTGGGTTTCGTCCTGTTCGTGACAGCCTTCGCCTGCAGTGTCCGAATTGAAGTTGATCATGCTGCGATTTATGCAAATCATCTCCGGCTCGGTGTACAATCCATGGCTGCAGTGCCCAGTGTGATTTACGAAACCATTCAGCACGTGAGGACGCCGTGAATCCAGTGATAGAGATGATCAAGAACCGGAGATCCATACGGTCGTACGAAACCAGGCCCATTCCCAAGGACATTCTGGACGCAATCATTGACGCCGCCAACCACGCTCCTTCAGGGATGAACACCCAGCCCTGGCGATTCGTTGTCGTGGAGGATCCGGGCTTCAAGAAAATGCTGCTCGAAACCGCGATTCCCAACTGCAAAAAGTATCTGGAGGAGTCTGTCAAGCCTGTCAACCCGCAGCGTTACGAGTTGATTCTGAGACGATTTGCGGAATTGGAGGACCCAATTTATTACGGCGCTCCAGCGATGGTTTTTGTGATCGGGTCCGGCCCCAACGCCCCCGAGGCGTGCCCATTAGCCTGCGAAAATATGATGCTTGCCGCTCAGTCTCTGGGTGTCGGGAGTTGCTGGGTTAAATTCGGCTCCATGATCACCGACAACCCTGAGATCGTAAGCGGACTCGAGCTTAAGGAGGACGAGAAAATCTACGGCCCCATCCTCTTGGGCTATTCCAAGGAAATACCGATGCCGCCGGTGAAGAGGGATCCCCTAGTCAAATGGATCTAAAAACTCAAATTCGAGATTCGAAATTCGAAATTCTAAAATCTCGAATCTCGAATCTCGAATTTCGAATCGCCGATTTTGCGAAGAATTGTGTTATTTTGCGGGCATGAGATTTCCTACCTACCATGGAGTGCCGCAGTGCACTGCGGAGAATTTCGAAAGTGATTTTGCCGGCCGGCATACTCTCCACCATGTCGTCGCCTGGTGGGCCGGCCGCAAGCCGAATGATCCGGCGATCATAAGCTATGACCGGCGGCAGACCGTTGACTGGTCGACACTGGATCGTGTTTCGACCGGCCTCGCTCTTGACCTGATCCGCTTGGGTTTCCGCAAAGGCGACTTCCTTGCCGCGGCACTGCCGATGTCGCTGGAGCACATCTTCCTCGAGTATGCCTGCTTCAAGATCGGCGTGATCCACACTCCGCTGGATCTGCGTTTGCGAACGGCGGAAGCTCTCCGATGCCTCGGGATGCCAGAGCCCAGGGGCTTCGCTTACCTCATCCCGGATCTGGCATCAGCGGCCAGGAA
>JBEKYG010000450.1:0-4972 GCA_049511215.1 Acidobacteriota bacterium
AGTGGACGATTACCTCATCAAGCCCTTTGATTTTGGGGAATTACGGGAACGCCTGCAAGCGGGCAGCCGCATCCTCAATCTGCAGATGGAGTTGGTCAACGAACGCGAAGAACTGCGCCGCCAGGCGACACACGACGCCCTCACCGGCCTCTTGAATCGCTTCGGCGTATTGGAAATCCTCGAAAAAGAGGTAGTTCGAGCCATCCGGGAAGGAAATTCATTCGGCATGGCGATCTCCGACATCGATAACTTCAAACAGGTAAACGACACTTACGGGCATGCGATTGGCGACGCCGTCCTCTGCGAGACCGGCAATAGAATGCGGGCCTCAGTAAGATCCTATGATGCGGTGGGGCGCTATGGCGGTGAGGAGTTTCTTATCGTCATGCCGGGACTCGATGAGCCGGCTGCGCTCCTGGCCGCGGAAAGACTTCGAGCTTGTATAGGGAACGACCCGTTTAAGGTGGCCGGAGCGCACATTCGTATCACAATGAGTCTCGGCGTTGCCACGCGCGCGCCTGGCTGGCGCGGTACTATGGACTCTGTGATCCAAGCCGCGGACCATGCGCTCTATCGGGCCAAAGCTGCCGGGCGCAACCGGGTCGAGATCGCGTCTGCCCCAGACTCCGCGGAGATGACGGCGCCGGAGCCTGGCAACGCCGTTCTGCCGTGACCCAGCCCCGGCTGCACATCGGCATGAAGCTGATTTTCAGAGGAGAGCCGCGATGTTTTTCGGCCCACGTCACTTCCCTGAGACATTGATTCTCGCTTCCGAGAGGAAAAATGTGGGAGTTGCTCAGCCCGCGGCTCCTTCACGATCTCGATGGCGGCGCATTTACGGTTTGTATTGCTTGCTGGCAGCTTTGGTTTTTCTAGCAGTGACGATGGCATTGTACTTCAACTACAAGATGCGAGAAATCAATACCAGGAGAGCGGAAGATGACCACACCTGGAGTCTCTGGCACAGTGACATCTCCCGACTCGACCGACTTGCTGACGGAGTCGGTGAGCCTCTTATTGACGTGTTCGAAGCGCGCGATACGGAAAGCGCAACGGAGGAGATACATGCGGCGTTAAGTTTTTTTAATGTGTACCTTGCGTCGTTCCGGGAGAAGACCGACAGGGCAACCGAGAAAGCCGAGAGGGCACAGTTCTCAACGCGATTGGATGCCGTTCAAGCCAATATGCGCGAGATGGCGGCTGCAATCGAACAGTGTCTCACCATCTTCAAGGAAGGCCATCGTGAAAAGACCGTGAAACAGATAGCGGGCGTGGAGCGTGCCCATGCAGGGGTCGATGCCGCATTGGACCGACTTCGGGAGGATCTCGCTCTAATCGAGGACGACCATCTCCGAGAGCAGAACAGGGTGGTGGCGTCGCTGAGAATCGTTGAGTATGGAATCAGCACCTTCCTGATCCTTATGGTTGCGGCGACGGCTCTTTACGGGTTCAAGATCGCTCGGCAGGCACAATTCGTCGCGCGGGAGAAGGAGAGATACCTCGATCGTCTGCAAAAAAGCGAGCAAAAGTACCGCGACCTGTTTGAGAATGCGGTCGAAGGGGTTTTCCAATCCACTTATGGCGGCAGGTTCATCAGCGCCAACCCCGCACTGGCGAAGATCCTCGGCTACCAGTCTGCCGAGGAGTTGCTGATGGACCACTCCGAATTCATCTCGAACCTCTACGTCGAACCGAATCGGCGTACGGAGTATCAGCGTTTGATGCAGGAGCACGGTTCGGTGGCCGGGTTCGAGTCCCAAATCTATCGCAAGGATGGAACCGTGATCTGGATTTCGGAGAATGCGTGCGCCGTGAGCGATGACGCAGGCAAACCGGCAAGGTACGAAGGTTTTCTTTTGGACATTACGGCTCGAAAGCAAGCCGAGCTTGCCTTAAAGGAGAGCGAAGAGCGGTTTCGAGAAATCACGGAGAATCTCAACCAGGTCTTCTGGCTGGCCACGCCCGATTTGACCCGCATGCTCTATATCAGTCCCGCCTATGAGACAATTTGGGGGCGAACTAGACAGAGTCTCTATGAGAATCCCCTGGCCTTTGTGGAGGCGATTGTTTCCGAGGACCGGGAACCGTTTCTCGATGCCTTACGGAAACGCGTGACTCAAGCGGGGCCTGACATAATGGAGTATTTCATTGAGTTCAGAATCTCGCCGCCCGATGGCTCGGTGCGGTGGATAGAATCGCATGTCATGCCAATTCGGCGAGAAGACGGACAGATCGGCCGGCTGCTCGGTTTTGCGAGGGACATCAGTGACCGGAAACGCGCGGAAGAGGAGTTGCATGCAAGTGACGAGCGATTAAAGCTCGCCTTGGCTGCCTCGCGCATGGGTGTCTTTGAATGGGATGTACAAACTAATGCCCTTTTCTGGTCGCCGGAGTGCTTTGCGATCTTTGGCACAGAGAGCTTTGGTGGGACGATGGAAGCATTTGCCGCCTTCCTGCACCCGGAGGATGCCGGCCGGGTGACGGCAGCAATCACCCGGTCGTTGGCGGAAAAGGTTGTGCATGAAGACGAGTTCCGCATCATTCGCCCGGACGGCAAGGTGCGCTGGCAATCCAACTTTGCCAAATGCACTTACGATCTAGACGGCAGGCCGCTGCGAGTGGTCGGCACTGCACAGGACATCACCGAGCGCAAACAGGCGGAGGAGGCCCTCCTCCAGAGCGAATTGCGCTTTCGTCAGTTTGTCGAGAGGGTGAACGACATTATCTATGCCATTGACCTGGAAGGAAATTTCACTGCGTTGAACCGGGCCGGCGAGGAGATCGTCGGCCCCAGAGAAAAGGTCGGTAACGTCTTCCGGATTCTCGCTCCCGAGTATGTCGACCTGATCCGCCAGTCGATCGTGCGGGTGGTTCGGGGCGAATCCATACCGAAGATCGAGCTGGAGGTTTTCGGAACCGATGGAAGGCGAATTGTCCTCGAAGCAAGCACGCGACTCATCACGAAGGACGGAATGCCTGTCGGGATCGATGGAATTGCACGAGACATCACCCAGCGCAAACAGGCTGAACGGATGAAATCCGACTTCGTTTCGTTTGTGACGCACCAGCTTCGCACACCCCTTGCTGGAATTAAGTGGCTGCTCGAGTTGGCCGCTGAGGGGTCGGAGACACCGAAAGAAACGCTGGATTTCATTCAGGATGCCCGGTCCTCGGCCGACCGTCTGATCCGGCTGGTTAATGATCTGCTGGGCGTTTCCCGTCTGGAGCAGGGCAAACTGGCGGTTGTCCTCAAGGACATCGACCTGATCGAGCTGACGCGGAGCGTGCTCGATCAGATGAAGCCTTTAATTCGCGAAAAGGGAATCACTCTTTCGGTGCCGGCTATGGGAGACCTGCCCAGGCTATCCGCGGATCCACAGCTGCTCCGGGAGGCGATCCTTAATCTCGTTTCCAATGCCATGAAGTACACGCTGCCCGGGGGGACAATTTCAATCAGGATAGGTCAAGACGATCACAAAATACGCTGGGAGATCGAGGACAGCGGAATTGGTGTTCCCAAGGGGGCGACGGGCAGGTTGTTCGAGAAGTTTTACCGGGCGGAGAATGCGGTGTCGATTGAAACCGAAGGGACAGGGTTGGGCCTTTATCTCGTCCGGCTGATCCTCGAAAGGTTCGGCGGGCGGGTCTGGTGTGAATCTGAAGAAGGTCATGGCGCTACCTTCCTGTTTACTCTGCCGCTTGCAGCGTGAGGGAATGCGAATATGGAGAGCGACCGAATCCTTCTGGTTGAAGACGACCCGTTCTTGCGCCGCGCGTGCGAGGCGGGGCTGCGCAAGAGAGGTTATCAAGTAATCACTGCCGTGGACGGGGAAGAAGCCCTTCGACGGGTTCGGAACGACGCCCCGGCGCTTATTCTTCTGGACCTGCTGATGCCCAAGCTTTCCGGCATAGAGGTGCTGGCGGAGCTTAAGCAAGATGAAAAAACACGCCACATTCCCGTCATCATTCTTACAAATTCCTCGACAGAGATGGAGAGGAAGAAGACCGCCGCACTGGGAGCTGCCGGATACCTGGTCAAGGCAAATCTGACGCTCAAGGAATTAGCCGACCAGGTTGCTGATTTTCTTGAGGCGCACAAACATCACAGTTGAAGCTTACAAGGGGGGCGAACTCCGGGTATTCTTCATCGGCTGTCTGGTTTCCACAAAGTTGTATGGCGGCCATGGGCCACTGACAAGGATTCCCCTGGCTAATGTCGGCCGAATCTGAGAAATCTTGCGATGAAAAGCGTCGATCGATGATCGCTGGATCAGGAAATAGAGCGAGAATATTCCGCTACCTGCCGACGTTCTCGATTCTTGTCGACTCTGCACCAACAGTTCCGAAAGCAAAGTGCGGATCTGCCGGCCGATTTCCTCCAAGTTTCTCGCTTCCCGCTCCACAGCTGCGTAATGATCTCTTCTGACCGCCAGATAATCAGTCCCGGCCGCCGATCTCCCTGACAGAAGGCGGTGAGAGTCATTGCCATTCTCCTGGCGGGGCATAATGCGAACCCCCATCTCGACCATTCCCTTAAGTTGAGATAGAAGTGCATGAAATTCTTCGCGGCGTTCGTGGAGAAAACGTCTGACCTCAGTCTCTTCATCAAAAATGCACCCAAAGCGCATAGGAACGACGGCCTGAATGCGATAAAAGGCTTCGACGACTCCTTCGCAGGCAAGGAGGTCGGCAGTGGTCGGAGTCAGCTCACGCTTCGGAAGCAACGAGGCTGCCGCGGCAAGAGAGTCCTCGACAATCAACGATACCGGTTTCCCTCCAATTCCTTTGGATAGGACTGCCAGATTTGGCTGCGGCGCAGTTATACAATACAGGATGTGGGCCATTGCTGAGCTCTGAACGTCTGGGGAACGATTGAGAAGAGGGGCACGGCGCGCCGTGCCCCTACGCCCTTTGTTAGCTCCACGGTTGCCCGAAGGGGAATCTGTAGCCCGAAACTCACGACGCCTGGTCA
>JBEKYG010000451.1:0-4967 GCA_049511215.1 Acidobacteriota bacterium
TATGTCAACACAAATATGTCGTCAGTGCGAAAAATAAGATTATCATACAGAATTATTTCGAAATAACTCCAGCAACAAGGAGGAGTTTCAGCAAGGGGAAAAGTCGCCCGTCACGGCTGAATTCAAACAGGAGTTAGGCGAGCTTTGTGAGGAATCCGCGCGGCTGGTTGACGCGAGACCAATGCTCCGCAAAGATGTCACGAAAACCGAGTCAAGGGGACCGCGATGTTCAGGCAGCAACCTTCGCAAGTCGATATTCATGATGCAGGCCGCCGAGAACAGGTTTGGCAATCACTGGATGATTACGCGGAACCTGATGCCTGGAAGGCCCGACAGCCGACAAAGCCACCGAAGGATCAGGAACCCGTGATCCGCGAAAACCCGATACGGCTTCCGAGTCCTGTGGAGCTGCCCACTTCGAGTAAAATCCTTTCTCTCGTTCCGGTATGCATGGGCTCCAATATTCGCCCATTTTTCCGGGAGAGCCTCTGATCCCAGTAATTGGGCCACATTCGGAGGGAAGTTTCAGTATCAGAACGCGGTCCGACGACAACTACGCAGCCATCCGGTAGTCCTGGTTAGGGACAGTGAGAACGTAGGTATCGCCGCGGCGGTCCTTTAATCCAAGGTAATCGGCAAAGATAAATGTCTTGTTCTTGCGAATCGGCCCGCCAAGGTTGAAGCCGTAGTAGTTATACACCGTCACCGGCTTTGTGGCTGCCAACGTTTCTTGAGCGCACAGCGCGCTGGTCTTATTGAACTCGTAAACCGCACCGTGCAGTGTATTGGTGCCCGAGCGGAGAAAGATATTCGTTACCGCGCCGCCGGCGCGGCCAAGTTCCGCATCGTAGCTGCTGGTGCTGACATCGACGGTTTCTATCGCCTCGATGGGCGGAATCATCACGGTGAGCAGCCCGGTGCGGTGATTGTTGTCCACGCCCTCGAACTGGACATTGTTCCCCTCTCGGGCGACTCCGTTGACCTGGGTGGTCAGCGAGACCTGCGAATTGAAGAACTCCGAATGCGGCGCGAAGGCGCGGGTGGTGCCGGGAACCAGGTTGAGCAGGGACTGGAAGTTCCGGTTGTACCCGAGCGGCATGGCCGCCAACTGGACTTCCTCGAGCTTGCGGCCCGTATCGGCACGGTCCCTCTGCAGCATGGCCGTCTCGGCAGTGACCGTAACGGTTTCGGATATCCCTCCTGGCATTAATACCATGTCAGCGCGCATGGACGAATTCACCAAAACCTGGACACGGTCCTTGATGGCCTTGCTGAATCCGGCCAACTCGACGGCGACCTGATAGAGGCCGGGGTCCAGGGTGGGGAATACATGGTTGCCGCTCGCGTTGGTTTGCGTGGAGCGGCTCACGCCTTGATGGAGCTGGCACACCTGAAACTGGGCGATCAGCTCGCCGTCACGCTGCATGAAGGCGGCTCGATCGTGTTGACGCCGGTGCGGCCGTCCATTGAAGCGGCCAAGGCCGCCGCCACGGCGAAACGTGTGATTCGCAAAAACGCAGGAACTGTTCCGGCGATTGTCATGAAGGAGCCGCTCGCGCATCCGACCGTTGCGGCGGTCAAAGCCATTCAAGAGGAGGTGTTAGCCGCGCACCGCGGATTAGCCGCTGTGCGTGACCAAGCGCTGCTGGAATCCGCCGTGGCTGCGCCGCAAGCAACGATGATGGGTGAGCCCTTGATTACCGACCCAGGCGATGTAGCGGCCGCGTATCTGTTTTATCTGTGCCGCAATCATCCCTTCATAGACGGCAACAAACGCACCGCGCTAGCTACTTGTCTGGTCGTTCTCAGCGAAAACGGTCTTTTGCCCGACGAGGAGTTGGACACAAACGCTTGGGAGTCATTGACCTTGGCGGTTGCTGCCAGCGAGTTGGATCGTGCACAGACCGCGGCACGTTTGCACAAGCTTCCCAAAAAACACACATGAAGGGGGTCGTATCTTTAATACGCAATTTTCGTCAAATATCGAATATTGAATATACGACACCCATAGATGAATAAATGATAATGAGAGTGTTCGATCCTGAATTCTGCGAAAAGCGCTGTCCTGTTTGCACCCGGGCCAGACAAGGTTCCAGACCTGCCCGATTCCTGCAAAACATCGAGATGATCCTGACCTTCGGCGGCTGCCCATGGGGCCGCGCCCGGCAACAAAAATACGGAGTGCGCCCCGACCAGAACCTGCCGGAGCCAAGTGGTGAAGTGATTGCCAGAAAGCTGGTGGTGATGTGGGACGATCCGGCGGAGCGGGAGCGTGTGCGTGCTGAACTTCACAGGTACGGCCAAGGCAGGCACGAGCGGGGGCCGGAGCGAGTCCGACTTGCGATTCTCAAGCTGTGTGAGGCTCGTGTGGACCGTGTGACGGAACTTGTGACCGCGGCGCAGCGCGACTATCGCGACGTCCTGTTGTGGGCGGAGTACCCAGCGGAGGGCAAATTCCACTGGGCTTCCCGCCTCCCTCTCTCGGACGAAGAGCGCCGCCGCCTTGAGGAACTTCGGAAACAGGACCGGCAACAATATCAGGCGTGGCTCAAGGAATGAGGGAGGTATCGAACGCGCTGCAAATCTGGGGACACAGTATTCATCTCCAGCCGATGCCAATCACATTTGCGGCAGGCACACCTCTTTATTATGCCGAAATAAGTATTGCGTCCCCGGATCTCATATCAGAAGCAAGACCAGCCCTCACAGCCGCACACTCCGGTCTCGGAGATTGCAGTTTGTTTTCCTTATCCGTACCGTATTTAGCGGTTGCCCCCGATCTCACCCGCTTTCTGGGAGAATTTCGGGTACTTTCCACGCCAACTAATGCTATCCTCAACCTAGGTTCTTGAAAGCAATTGATTTGACGTCATCCACCTATAAGACGTTGGGAGTGTGACGAAAGGGACGACACAATGCCAGTCATCTCCATGTTCTACGGCATCATCGTTTCCTAGTACTTTGCTGACAACAGGCGGCACAAGGTCCCACACATACATGTGAAGTACCAGGCACACGAGGCGGTCTTGGCCCTGCCAGAGGGCGACATCCTCGAAGGCTCGATTCCGGCCAATAAGCTCAAGCTCGTGCAGGCCTGGATTGAGATACATCGCGATGAGCTCATGGCGGACTGGGAACTTGCCGTGAGTGGCCAACAACCGTTCAGGATCGAGCCATTGAGGTAAGGCATGAATCCACGAGTCACGTCCGTTGCTCCCGAGAGCAACTTTCGATTAAGACTTCGTTTCAGCAACGGCGAAGAGGGGATCTACGATTGTCGCCCGTTGCTGGACTTCGGAGTGTTCAGGGAGCTCCGTGACCCCGGGTACTTTCGCCAAGTCGTGGCGGCATGCGGTACCGTGGTATGGCCTCACGAGCAGGACATTTGCCCAGACACCCTTTACGAGGATTCGTACCGGGAAAGAGCCTCGCCCAACAAACCCCATCCACCGGACCTCTCTTCGCCCGGCCGGTGATGGGCGGGTCCGGAAAGAGAGACGGAAAATGGCTGAGTATGGTGAATGGAATCGCAAAGGGGCAACCCTGAGCGATGTGACGGCTAAGAAGGAGTTTGGAGTAAGCCGCGACTTCATTGTGAAGGGTATCCGAGCCGGCAGACTTGAATATCGCGAAGGGTCAATATGGGGAAACCCATACATCAGGGTCTTGCGAAGCCAACTTGAGATCTATATCGCTGAACAGTACGGCGCAGACCGTTTGGCGCACCTGAAAAACCAGACAGAACTGCGTGGAGTCAAGAAGGAAATAACCACCCTCAAAAAGCGCCTGAGTGAACTTCAGGCTCGCAAAACAGAACTAGAATCGGGGATGAGGAAATAGCAGACCGAATAACGCCTTGGAACGTATTTTCAATTCGAATCGGATTAAGAAACGTTCACGATTCCTGTTTGGCAGCACCGCCACGCGCCCAGCAAGAGACCTATAAGCATTTCGGATCTGGGGACACAATACTTACTTCCAGCGGCTTCTGTCATTTTTGGAGCTCGCGCGCCGGAAGGATGATCTAACCGTGACTTGCCGCGAATCTGGGAGATAAGTACTATGTCCCCAGATCCACCTTGAACAATCATGAAGAAACCGACCAAAACCGACGCGGTGGAACCGGTTGAACCTCTCATCCATGTCGTGCGAGGCGAAAGAATCATCCTGGATGTGGATTTGGCCCGGATTTACGCCGTTCCCACCAAGCGCCTCAACGAGCAGGTGAAGCGCAACGCAGAGCGATTTCCATCCGACTTCATGTTCCGTCTGACGAACCACGAGGCCGTCAAGCTGATGCGTTCAAGGTCGCAATTTGCGACCTTGAAGCGCGGAGAGAACATCAAGTATTTGCCCTATGCTTTCACCGAGCACGGCGCAATCATGGCCGCCAATGTCCTCAACAGCTCGCAGGGCGTGCAAATGAGTGTCTATGTCGTCCGGGCTTTTCTGAAGATGCGGTCCGCGCTCTCGGACAGCCGGCAACTCGCCCGCAAGCTGGCGCAATTGGAGAAGGAACTCAAGAGCCGCCTCGACCTCCACGAGACGGCCATTGTGGAAGTCCTCCAGCACGTGATGGACATCCTTGACCCGCCGCCACAGCCGGAGCCGAAGCGCCGTCAGATTGGTTTCCACGCAGCCGGCGAGGAGACGGAGTAAATGCCGTTGGGGGATTGCATTTCCCGTCCCATTGCGTCAGGCTCGCCACGTTCAGCAGAAGTCGGTATGGCAAACGATTTCCAATACGACGTTTTCCTCAGGATGCACTAGTGAGTGGTACATCTTGATGATGTCCGTAGCAATGCTACGCAGACTAATCTCTGTTTTCTTCATGGATTCCTATACCTCCCTGTAAGGGAAGATGTCTCTGGCTCCCACTTGCCATTTAGCCCTCCATGCAACCACGCAGTTTACCACTGGCTGTTTTATTTCAGAAAATCTCTGTTGAAGATTTGCCTCTGTGCGCG
>JBEKYG010000452.1:0-4961 GCA_049511215.1 Acidobacteriota bacterium
GAGCGCCAACATCGAGGTGCGCGCCGAGTTCCTGAACGCTTTCAACAACATCAACTTCCTGGCCAACACCAATCTGAGCGGTTCCTCCCTGAGCGCCACGAATTTCAGCGAGGTGACGTCGGCCTATCGTGACGTGAACAACACCCAGGATCCCGGAGGACGGCTCATTCAGTTCGTGCTCCGCATTAACTTCTGATTTTCACCTTTTCCTCGATAGCGGGAGGGGAACATGGCATGCCGTGTTCCCCTCTGCTCCCCAGCTCCTCAGCTCCCCATCTTCCTTTGGTTGCGGCCATGCCGCGCCGCTTTGTTAGTGGCCGCCTTTTTTCTTGCCGTGTCTGAATCGCAGTATTGTTAGTTGAATACAATAGGCGATCCGTTAGGAATTAGCATATACTAACCGCGCTTGCCAATGAATTCAGTATAAACTATTGTAAAATAATGATTTATTATGATTGTTGCTAGTGAACTCATAGGGCAAGGATCCGATGCATTAGCAGGTATTAAAAAAATTGCTTGCAACGCAAGGCGGGGATGATTATGATCGCCGCACCATTAACTGATTTTGGCAGATCGGCATCCTGGTATTTCAAACAGGGACGGAGAAGCGGACATGCTTCGGGATCACGGCATATCGATGATCCCGCTGCATGGAAACCGGCCCTGATTTAATCGGGTTCCCTGGCTAATTGCGCACCCTTTTGCGGCCCCGGTTACCGGCAACGTGGTTGGGATGTTGCTGGTGGTAGCCGCAACTATCACGGTCGATTACCTGTTTGCCCAGGCGAGGCTGGATGGATTTTGGAACTGATTCTTCTGATGTCAACCAGCTTAAAAAGAGATTGTGGGAAAGGAACTGGGCCGAGGGCCCGTTCCAAGGATTAACCATTTCAATCCAAGGAAGCCTTATGAAACATTTTGTACGCAGTCTTGTTTTCGCACTGCTTCTGATCGCGGCCACGAGCTCTCTGGGCTTTGCCCAAGCCGGCCAGAGCTCCGCGCTTACGGGCACGGTCGTAGACCAGTCCGGCGGTGTGATTCCGGGTGCGGAAGTAGTGGTCAAGAACGATAACACGGGGGCGGAGTATAAGGCCGTCACAGCCGAGAATGGGACCTTCTCGATTCCGGCACTGAACGCCGGCACCTACACGGCTACGGTGTCGGTGCCGAATTTCAAGCAGTCCATTACCAAGAATATCGTTTTGGTTGTGGGCGTGCCGAGCAACGTCAAGATCGTTCTCCAGGTGGGCGGCAGCACCGAAACTGTAACCGTTACGGCAGGCGCCGAGGTGATACAGACAAGCTCGGCCACGATTTCGACGACGCTGTCAACTACCCAGATGGCCCAGTTGCCGCTGGCAACGCGCAATGCCCTGGACTTTCTGGTATTTCTGCCGGGCGTGAACACGACCGGAAGCTCGCGCAACGCCACATTCATGGGCATGCCGAATTCCACTACCCACATCACCGTGGATGGCGTTCCCACGCAGGACCAAAACTACATGGGGCAATATGGCACCGACGGCTTCTATTCCTTTATTACTCCGCGGCCGGACTCGATACAGGAAGTGACCGTGTCCACGGCGGCCTCGGGCGCGGACTCCACGGGTGCGGGAGCAGTCCAGATCAGGTTTGTCACGCGCTCGGGGAACAACGACTACCACGGCAGCCTCTATGATTATGAACGCAACACGGCGCTCAACTCCAACTATTGGTTTACCAACCGTGACTCCGCGCCCGTCTACTGGGGTGACCCCGGCAAAGGTCTGAAATGCACCCCGCAGCAGCTCGCCACCGAGTGGGACAAGTGCAAAGCGGCGCGCAGCCGGTTCATTTTGCATCAAGCCGGCGGCCGCATTGGCGGGCCGATTTCAATTCCGTGGCTCTTTTCCGGTAAGGATAGGGCCTTTTTCTTCCTCAACCTCGAGACCTTCCAGTTGCCTAACTCATCGATTCGGACCAATACAATCTATTCTCCGGCGATGGAACAGGGCATCTACTCTTATGTCTATAAGCAGACCGGCCAGCCCGACCAGGTGAAGACGGCCAATCTCTTCACCATCGCACAGGCTGCCGGCCAGACATCGACCATGGATCCGACGGTGCAGAAGCTCATCGCCGACATCCGCAGTTCAACGGCGACAACGGGAGCCATTCAGTCGTATCCGACGCAGGCGGATCCTAATTACCAGAATTACATTTGGCAAAGTAAGGGGTTGGAGACGCGCAACTACATGACGACCCGTTTCGACTTCAATCTGACAACCCGTCATAGAGTCGAACTGAGCTGGAATGGAGAAGTCAGGACGAGAAACCCTGATTATCTCAACAGCAGAGGGTGGCGCTACCCGGGCTTCCCCAGTTACGGGAGAGTTGATCAACAGCGCGGTTCGTTTTCCTATGCGCTCCGCTCCACGATTTCTTCCCGGCTTGTGAATGAAGCGCGCGGCGGCATTCTTCTGGGGACAGTGCTCTTCAATCCGAATGCATCCCCCGGGGATTTCTCTGGAACCAGTCAAGGGATCGGCAACCTGGGCGGATATAGCTGGACCCCCAGCGGCATCACCGGCATTATCGCCGTCACGCAACCGAGCCGCCGCAACGGGCCGGTAAAGTCGGTTGACGATACCTTGACCTGGACGAAAGGCTCGCACAGCATGAGCTTTGGAGGTTCGTTCATGCACGTAGGCAGCTGGGAGTGGTGGCAGACATTGGCGCCTTCGATCAACTTCGGCCTGAACTCTACCTACGACCCGGCCTACGCCGCCATGGTGGCCACGGCGAACTACCCCAATGCGACTACAACCCAGGCCACCACTGCCGGCACCCTCTACGCATCCCTGACGGCACGCGTGACGTCAATCGGCGCCAGCGCGGTCATCAACGAGAACACCAACAAGTACACCTACAACGGGCCGTATACAGAGCGCGGGCGCCAGCGTGAGATGGGGATCTTCGCGCAAGACTCCTGGCGTATGTTTCCCAACTTCACGCTAACCTATGGGTTGCGTTGGGAGGTGCAGTTCCCGTGGACGCCGCTCAACAATGGGTTCAGCTGGGCTTCAACCGCGGAAGCCTGGGGGCCTTCCGGGATCAACAATCTATTCAAACCGGGCGCGAGCGGCGGCAAGGCGACGCTGCTTTATAAATTCGACCCGGGAACCCATGCCTATAACGTCGACTACAAGAGCTTTGCTCCGAGCGTCGGCTTTGCCTGGAGTCCGAAGACGAAGGGAGGCATTCTGGGCAAAATCCTCGGCGAGAGTTCCCAAACGGTCATCCGCAGCGGTTTTGCCATTGCATACAACCGCATGGGGATGTTCGATTATGAAGATTATTTGTTCGCTGCTAACCCCGGCGGAACCATCGATGCCACCCGCAACCAGACCATCGGCAACCTGGTCAGCGGGACCGGAACCGATGTGTACCCCCTCCTGTTCCGCGACCGGAGTCGACTTGGAGCGCCCCCATTCGCTGCTTCGCCAAACTTTCCGCTCAAGCCGGCGATCACTGATTCGATCAACACCATCGAGCCGGACATCAGCACACCCTACACCATGTCCTGGACGTTCGGGCTTCAGCGTGAAATCTCAAAGGACATGGCGATAGAGGTGCGGTACGCGGCCACACGCAACCTGCAGACGTATTTCCAGCGCAATCTGAACGAGTACAATATCGTAGAGAACGGGTGGCTGAATGAGTTCCGGCTGGCGCAGCAGAACCTGAATGCGAACATAGCCGCGGGCAAAGGGAAAACCTTCCGCTACGACGCCTCGGTTCCCGGCACATCCCCGTTACCGATCACGCTGGCATACTTGGGTGGCAAGCTGGACCCGACCGTTTCAAACAATTACACCTCCGCGGTGCTGGGAAGCTCGCAGGCAAGCTTCTTCACCAACACAACCTACGTGAACAGCTACCTGAATAGCCACAGTCCTAGTCCCTCAAGCTTGGCACAAGTTTTATACAGCAGCGACGCGACGCGCCGTGCGAATGCGCTGGCCGCGGGCTTGCCGGCCAATGAGTTCATAGTGAATCCGGACGTGCTGAGCGGCGGAGCCTATATCTACAAGAACGGCGGCGGCAACTATTATGACTCGATGGTCGTGGAGCTGCGCCGCAGATTGTCCAAGGGGCTGCTGGTTCAGGCGAATTACACCTGGGCCAAGGCCCTTACCCTGGCCCTCTCTTCTTGGCGCCAGCCGTGGCACAAGAATCTGGGCGACACGCTGCCGCAAACGTTCAAGGTCAACTGGGTCTACGAGCTGCCGATCGGGAGCGGCCGATCGCTCATGAGCGGCGTCGGCAAACACATTGACAGGGTCGTCGGCGGCTGGGAGCTCCAGGGCACGGCCCGGATTCAAAGCGGCAACCTGCTTGATTTCGGCAACGTCGCGCTGGTGGGCATGACGGATCAGCAGCTTCGAGATGCTGTCGGACTGCGGTTTGACGATGCCAAAAAGATTGTTTACTACCTCCCGCAAGACATCATCGACCAATCGTTCAAGGCCTACAACTTTGACTCGTCCGGTTACACGAACGGCACACCAACCGGACGCTACCTCGCACCTGCCGGATCCGCGGGCGCAGGCAATTGCGTTCAGATCGTGGCCGGCGACTGCGCGCCCCTTCACCACTACGTCAGAGGCCCGAGCTTCACGCGCTTTGACTTGAGCCTGGTGAAGAGAATCAGGTTCACCGAGACCAAGGACTTCGAGCTGCGCGCCGAATTCCTGAACGCGTTCAACAACATCAACTTCTACGGCAGCACCTCCAACTGCGCCAGTGCCACCAACTTAACCTGCGCCCAGGTTACGTCGGCTTATACCGACGCCAGCAACCAGCAGGATCCAGGCGGACGACTGATTCAGATCGTCATGCGTATCAACTTCTAACCCGCTTATCACAAGAAGGGGAACGCGGTGCGACCGCGTTCCCCTCCCAAAAAATCGCCGCACCAG
>JBEKYG010000453.1:0-4958 GCA_049511215.1 Acidobacteriota bacterium
TTCGCCAGGAACCGAACGGCGGTGAAGTCGTGATCACGGTGCTCAAGACGCTGGCGCAACCGAACCCGCCCTTCGCCGAGCCCCAGCTCATCTTTGATGTGGTCGGGAACTTCGAACCGTCCTATACGGAGTACGTGACCGATTACGTGCTGGCGGAAGTGTGGTTGCCCGGGCAGGACGGATCCCTGCTTCACGTCACGAAAGGAGCGCATTCGCGCCAGACCATCAAAGGACAGAACGCGGGGAAGTAGCGCCTGCCCTCGTCGCTGAGCGCCGCCGTGCAGAAACCGTCGCCATTCGTATGGAAGACCTGCAGCTTCGGGAAGAACATTGGATAATCGCTGACCTCATTGGAAAGGGCCGGTACGTCCGGACGGTGCCGATGCCCGCGTGGGTGAAGAGATCAATCGATGAATGGACCGAAAAAGCTGAAATCACCGAGGGCAATGTCTTTCGCCGGGTGAACAAGCAAGGGGCGATTTGGGGAGACGGGGTCACGCCAAAAGCAATAGGGCATGTGGTCAAGGCTGCTGCTCAGCGTGCTGGAATCCTAAATCTGGCTCCTCACGATTTGCGCCGCGCATGCGCACATTTGTGCCATCTCGCAGGCGGCGAACTGGAGCAAATCCGGTTTCTCCTGGGCCACGTCTCGGTACAAACGACGGAACGCTACCTGGGCTGCAAACAGAAACTCCGTCACGCTGTGAACGACCAGCTTGGGTTGGACGGCGTGTGAGCGGTCGTGGACCCGAACGCGACTTCGCGGGAGTGTCGGGAATTTCACTTCTATGGTAAGCGCGTTACACGCCCAAGTGGAGCCGCAGGCTTCCAGGCTTCCTAGAACGCCGTTCTCGGGAGCGTGCCCGTCTCCGGTGGTCGACTCACTCGCGCAAGTGCTGCGGATTCAGCTACCCAGGGCCGGGTCGGCCGACTATAATGACAGCAAATTTAAGTCTTTGTTGTTGCAGTGCGCGAAGTGCCGGCGGAGGAATTCTCCGTGATCGGCAACACCATCTCGCACTACCGGATCATTGAAAAACTCGGCGCTGGAGGAATGGGTGTTGTCTACAAGGCGGAGGACACCTCCCTGGGCCGCTTTGTCGCCTTGAAGTTTCTCCCGGAAGCGGTATCCAAGGACCGTCATGCAATTGAACGGTTTCAACGGGAAGCCAAATCTGCTTCGGCCCTCAATCATCCAAACATCTGCACCATCCATGAGATCAGCCAGCACGAGGGGCAGCACTTCATTGCAATGGAGTTCTTGGAAGGCAAGACACTAAAGGAGCGCATCCTCGGAAAGCCGCTTCACACAGACGAGATTCTCGACCTGGGGATTCAGATTGCGGATGGATTGGATGCCGCGCACGCCCAGGGAATCGTTCACCGCGACATCAAGCCCGCCAATATCTTCGTCACCAAGCGGGGCCACGCCAAGATCCTCGATTTTGGGTTGGCCAAGCTCGCTCCGGAGCACCACACGGAAGCCAAGGAATTGCCGACCGCCGGCACCGAGGAATTGCTGACCAGCCCTGGCACTGCTGTCGGCACGGTGGCTTACATGTCGCCCGAGCAGGCGCTGGCAGAGGAGCTGGATGCCCGCACCGATCTGTTTTCTTTCGGCGTGGTGCTTTACGAAATGGCAACCGGCGTGCTGCCGTTTCGCGGAGCATCTTCGGCAGCAACTTTCGATGCGATCCTGCACAAAACACCCACGGCACCCGTCCGCATCAATCCGGACTTGCCTGATGAACTGGAGCGGATCATCAACAAGGCGCTGGCGAAGGTCCGCAAGCTGCGCTACCAGCACGCTTCCGATATGGAAGCTGACCTGCAAAGGCTGAAACGGGATTCGGATTCCGGGCATTCGGCAGCCGTCAGCGCGGCTGTTCCCGGTGCAGGTGCGCAAGCGATCCCGGCAAGTGCCGATGCGACTCCTGTCGGGGTAATGCCTGTAAGCGGAACAGCCGCTTCGGCGATGGCTCCAGACAAAGGAAGACGCTGGAAATGGTATATCCCCACAGCGGCTGCGGTCGTGTTTCTGGCCATCGTGGGCTACTGGTATTTCAGTCGAGCGCCCGCGCTTAGCGAAAAGGACACAATTCTTCTCGCGGACTTCGTGAACACCACGGGAGACCCTGTCTTCGATGGCGGGACGCTCAAGGAGGCATTGGTCGTTAAGCTATTGGAGACTCCATTCCTCGACGTCCTTCCCGAAGAGAGGGTAAGGGAAACACTGAGGCTCATGAATCGCCCCATGGATTCACGCATAACCACCGACATAGCGCGGGAAATCTGTATTCGACAGGGTTTAAAGGGATACATCACAGCCTCCATTGCCAACTTTGAGGCCAACTATGTTCTTGTATTGAAAGTAGTTGTCTCTCCGAGCGACGAGATAATGGCAATGGTGCAAGAAACCGCTGAATCCAAGGCTCAAGTACCGAAGCAACTAGGTCAGGCATCCATTCAACTCAGACACAAGCTAGGGGAGTCGCTCCAATCGATCAAGCAATTCAACGCGCCTCTTGAGCAAGCCACGACCTCGTCATTGGAGGCGCTACAGGTTTTTTCAGTGGGCAATGAGCTGTCGCGCAAAGGTGACTATTTCGGGGCCATTGGCCTCTACAGGCAGGCGACCGAACTCGACCCCAACTTTGCGCTTGCTCATGAGAGATTGAGCGGGATGTACTATAACACAAGTCAGCAACAGCTGATGCGTGAAGCAGGGAGACGCGGCTACGATCTGAAGGACCGGGTCAGCGCGAGGGAGAAACTGCGTATCGCTAGCTGGTTCTTTAGCCGATGCATCGGGAATGTAGAGCAGGCGTTAGAGGTTGAGAAATTGTGGGTCGAGACCTACCCAAGAGATGGCTATGCGCACAATACGTTGGGACTTAGTTATCGGGATATGGGTCAATTCGAAAACGCAGCCGAATCTTTTCGCGCATCCATTCGGCTCTATCCTAGGGCCGCGCCCTATGGAAACCTCATAGATGTATTGCGCGATCTCAACAGGTTTGATGAGGCGGAGGAAACAGCCACACGAGCCATATCGCTCAGCCTTGACGATGTAGACCTGCATTATCTTCTTTTCTGTCGCGCAGCAATAAAAGGCGACGTGACTTCAATGCAGAGACAACTCGATTGGCTGAAGGAAAACGCCTGGGAGTACTTGTCTTTCGATTATCAAGCCAGGGTCGCTACATTGTCTGCAAGACTGAAGACGGCGCAGAGTCTGTGGTGGCAAGCTTCAAAGATGGCAGAACAACGCAGACTTAACGAGATATCTACATCCTATGTGAGAATGATTGCGCTCGAGAGTGCTCTTGTGGGCAACTGCGCCAACGCCCGGACAATAATTACGTCGACTCCCGAGGCATTCGGAAACCGGGAGGCCGGATCCGTTTCACCTCTGGTGCTGTGCGGCAACTTGAAGGAGGCCCAATCAGTTGCAGATAATGTGGCAGCGGACAATCCTCAGGCTACGATCGCGAATCAAGTCTGGTATCCCATCCGCATGGGAATGATCGAGGTGCAACGCGGCAACAATCAGAAGGATATCGACCTGACAGAGCCTGTGGTTGCCAATTACGAGCGGGCAGGCGGATTTGAGCTCTGGTTCGTTCGCGGCCGCGCCTACCTGGGCCTCCAGGACGGCAAATCCGCTGCGGTAGAATTTCAAAAGATAATTGATCACCGCGGCGCTGAGCCTGCTTTCGATCTACTATCCCCTGGCCCACCTTTATCTTGGCCGAGCCTGGAAGCTGGCTGGCGACCTGGCCGGGAGCCGCAAAGCCTACCAGGACTTCTTCGCCCTGTGGAAAGACGCAGATCCCGACATCCCGATCCTGATCGCTGCGAAGGCTGAGTACCAAAACCTGGAGTGATTGCCCTCATCCAACGGGAGCCAACGCCATGATTGGTTCATCACTTTCCCACTATCGCATCACAGAAAAACTCGGCGCGGGAGGCATGGGCGAAGTCTATCGCGCCGAGGATGCGGACCTGAGTTGGCAGGTGGCCCTCATAGTGCCGCCCGATATCTTCAGTGGCGATCCTGAACAGCTGGCCCAATGAGAGCGTCCGCCAAGCCAGCAGCAGGGCACGCACACCAGAAACTGAGACTCTCACTCCCGCGAAGTCCCGATCTGGGAAACATCCTCAGCAGTCCCATTCCAACTGGACGTCCTACTGGGCTATCCGGAAACCGACATGCCCCCAAAAACTGTCGAGCTCATCCCTTCTTCGCACGTCGATCCTCTCCGCTCTCCGCGGCACAACCTGTGCTCACTCCTACGTGAATGCCTCTGATGCCTTACAGGTTTTGAATCTCCCGGGAATGGCGTATCTTAAGAAGGTAGTTCAGTCCTCGGGTGTGCTGATGACAGAGATAATGGTCCATACCATAACTGAAGGGCTTGCCGATGGAGGAACGTTCACTACAACCGAGAGCACGCGCACGATCGTGCCGGGAGGCCACCTCCGTTCGGCAAATTCCGTGACTGCATGATCTGAACTGAGTGAGTAGTCAACAACCAGGAGTATCCTCATCCGCGTCATGACTCCTTCAATACAGACGGCCTGTCATGTGCCTGCTCGTGGTCTAGCGCACGAATGGTCGAACGGTATACTCAAGCATCGCTGCGAAAGCCGCGGAACACGGGATCGTCAGAATCCAGGCCCAGATGATGTTGCGTGCTATCCCCCAGCGCACCGCGGACATCCGCTGTATCGATCCAACCCCGACAATAGCTCCGGTGATAGTGTGGGTCGTGCTCAAGGGTATGCCGAGGAAGGAAAGAAAGACGATGGTAGCCCCGCCGCCGGCCTCCGCGCAAAAACCTCCTACGGGCTGGAGTTTGGTGAGGCGCATGGCGAGCGTTTTTACGATACGCCACCCTCCGGAGTAGGTGCCCAGGGCAATTGCTGCATGGCAGGACAAAATCACCCAGAGGGGA
>JBEKYG010000454.1:0-4957 GCA_049511215.1 Acidobacteriota bacterium
CATTTTGTCTTGTTGTTCAGCGCAATAATTCGATCGTGAGCCTCGTGGCTTGAGATCATAAGATTGTCCTAATAATGCGTGCAGGCTAAATTGAAAAATGCGGGTTTCGGGACAGGCTCTAACTAACCGATGTTCAGTATTTGCTATCAGAGGAGGCTCCAATGAAAAACATAGTAGCCGCTGCCGCGCTATGGTTGCTATCGGCATGCCTGATCTTTGGACAGGTGAAGCCAACACAGGCACCGCCTGCGGGACAAAACGCGGTCCAGGAGGTAACCGCTCTGGAGCGGGCATGGCTCGACGCTGAACGCCAGTACGATGTCTCGTGGTTTGAGCGTAATATAGCCGATTCCTTTATCGGCACGGACGAGAATGGAGTGGTATCTGACAAAGCCACCACGATCGCCGACGTTAAAAACAAGGCAAGCAAAATCGAATCTCTCTCTTATGAGGGCCTCAAGGTTCAGGTATACGGCGATGCCGCGGTTGCGACCGGTATTTCCGTCGTAAAGGGCACCTACAAGGGCAAGGATAACAGCGGCAAGTATCCATGGACGGATACTTGGGTCAAGCTCGCAGGTCGCTGGCAGTGCGTGTCCTCGCACAGTTCTAAGATTGTATCCAAGTAAAGACCGAGGCATCCATCAGGATCTTGATCGAATTTGCCGTCTGCGAAGAGAGGTAATGTATCGGCCCGCAGCAGCAAGTGCGACAAGGTTACACGCCTCCCGCTGCTCCAGGCATCTATCAGGGGCCGCTCTTCGGGGCGGCTCTTGCGTTTATGCCCGATCCCAGCCTCAGTACCGATACGGGCCAATGCGCATCCATGATTTCAGGGTCCGATCCGTTCCTTCTGCCGCCTGCGTAACGGGGCAGCATTCCTTTCTCTTTCTTGAAAAAGCCGCTTCCCCGTATAATGGCCCCGCCACAAAGCATCATACCCTGACTTGCCGTACGGGAGGCCCGCATGCCCGAGATCGGTCAGACGGTTTCGCACTACCGAATTGTTGAGAAACTTGGCGGCGGCGGGATGGGTGTCGTCTACAAGGCCGAGGACACCTCCCTGGGCCGCTTTGTCGCCTTGAAGTTCCTCCCCGAAGTAGTATCCAAAGACCGTCATGCAATTGAACGATTTCAACGGGAAGCCAAGGCTGCTTCGGCCCTCAACCATCCGAACATCTGCACCATCCATGAGATCAACCAGCACGAGGGTCAGCACTTCATTGCCATGGAGCTGATGGAGGGCAAAACGCTGAAACAATCCATCCTGGGCAAGCCCTTGGTTTTGGATCGGATCCTTGACATCGCAATTGAGATCGCTGACGGTCTCGATGCCGCTCATGGCAAGGGAATCATCCACCGGGACATCAAGCCCGCCAACATCTTCGTCACGGATCGCGGCGATGCCAAGATCCTCGATTTCGGGCTGGCAAAACTTGGGCCGGATCGGCATGACCCCGCTGAAGCCTCCGCAACCACCGAAGCGGCAGAGGCAATTTTGACCAGCCCCGGGACAGCGGTGGGGACCGTTGCCTACATGTCACCGGAGCAAGTTCGAGGCGAGGTGGTGGATGCGCGCACGGATCTGTTCTCGCTAGGAGTCGTTGTGTATGAGATGGCGACGGGAATAAGGCCCTTTGAGGGAACGACCTCCGGGATGGTCTTCACGGAGATTCTGACCAAAGCGCCTACCGCTCCAGTCAGGCTGAATCCTGCCCTTCCTGATGAGCTGACGAGGATCATCAACAAAGCCCTGGAGAAAGAGCGCAAGTTGCGGTATCAGTCGGCCAAAGACCTTCTCGTCGACCTGGAGCGTCTGCGGCGGACGCTCACCACGCCGACGCTTGCCGTAACGTCCCCAGGCGAGGAGCAGCCGTCGGTTGTGGTCTTGCCTTTTGAGGACATCAGTCCGGAGCATGACAACGAATACTTCGCCGATGGTCTGACCGAGGAGATCATTACAGACCTTTCGAGGATTCACACTTTGCGCGTGATCTCCCGAAATTCGGCTCTGCAGCTCAAGCGCACAACAAAGGACACGAGGAGCATCGGTCGAGAGCTGAATGTTCGATATGTGCTGGCAGGCAGCGTCCGTAAGTGGCGCAACAGCGTGCGTGTCACCGCCCAATTAATCGATGCGACGACTGACGCTCATCTCTGGGCGGAAAAATACAGCGGCGAGCTGGAGGATGTTTTCGATATACAGGAAAAACTCTCACGCACAATCGTAGACGCGCTTAAGCTCAAGTTGAGCCCCGAAGAAGATCACCGGATTGGGGAAAGGCCGATTGACAACGTACAAGCGTATGAATGTTACTTGAGAGCTCGGCAGGAAATGAATCGCCTCACCAGTGGCTCTTTCGAGCGTGCGCTTAAACTTCTCAGAAATGGTCTGGCGATCGCCGGTGACAACGTGCTGCTTTGGGCTCAGATGGGGAACGTATACATACAATATGTGAACTCGATAATTGCCCCCGCGGATAGTTACATTCAGCAAGCGGAGCAGTGTGCTGACCGAATTTCCACTTTGGATTCCTCCTCCTCTTATGGTCACTGGCTGCGCGGTGCACTTTGCCACAAGCGCGGGAATATTCAGGAAGCCGTCCGGCATCACAAGCGGGCGCTGGCCGTCGACCACAATAATCCTGACGCCCTGTACTGGCTCAGCTACGCCTATCGCGTCACAGGCAAGGAGTTTGCTGCACGGCCGCTCGTACAACAGCTTGTGTCGATTGACCCGTTGACACCTTATAGCCACTGGGCGATGGGCTGGATCGAGTTCTTTCAAGGACACATCGAGGAGGCGTCTAAGGTTTTTAAAAAAATGTACGAGTTGGATCCTGCGAACCCGACTAGCCGATGGGGTTACGCATTCTTACTTGGAGCAAATCAACGCTTCGATCAGGCCTTTTCACTGCTTGATATGCTAGCGAGTGATGAACCACAGGCATTTCACGGTCGGCACGCCTTGTTTCTGAAACTTGCGTTGCAGGGCAACAAGCTTGGTGCGCTACAAGCCATGACCCAGGAGCTTTCCGCCGCAGCACGTTGGGACGATCACATGTCATGGGTGACGGCGAGCTGTTTTGCGAGGATCGACGAGAGGATCGCAGCTTTGGAGTGGTTGGAGAATGCTGTTCGGCTGGGTTTCATCAATTACCCCTATCTGAGCGAGCGGGATCCGTTCCTAGCGAAGCTCCGCGGCGAGCCACGCTTCGAGCAACTGATGCAGCGCGTCAAGCGTAAGTGGGAGGAGTTTGAGGTCTGACAATCCGATGCCTTTCATCGGCACTCCGACCCGCGCATCCAGGAACTTGTGCGCGAGATGAACTTCCCTGAACCATGACGGGCACAACAATGATCGGCACAACGCTCTCACATTATCGCATCACAGAAAAGCTCGGCGCAGGCGGCATGGGTGTCGTCTACCGCGCCGAGGACACGAACCTAGACCGCCAAGTTGCCATCAAGGTACTGCCCGATATCTTCAGCGGTGATCCGGAGAGATTGGCCCGCTTTGAGCGCGAGGCCAAGCTGCTGGCATCGCTGAATCACCCCAACATTGCCGCTATTCACGGGCTGGAGGAGGCGGGTGGTAAGCGGTTCCTGGTGCTCGAGCTGGTCGAAGGTGAGACGCTGGCGCAGCGGATTGCCAAAGGGCCGCTGCCGGTTGATGAAACTCTGGATGTCTGCCGCCAGATTGCCGAAGGGCTGGAAGCCGCGCATGAGAAAGGCATCATCCACCGCGATTTGAAACCTGCCAACGTCAAGATCACGCCAGAGGGCAAGGTCAAGGTGCTGGACTTCGGGCTGGCCAAAGCATTCCACGGAGAGACGGCAGCGGCCGACGCAAGCCATTCCCCGACGCTCACGGATCAAATGACCCGTCCAGGTGTGATTCTTGGCACTGCGGCGTACATGAGTCCAGAACAGGCTCGCGGGAAGCCGGTGGACAAGAGGGCCGACATCTGGGCTTTTGGCTGCATCCTATACGAATGCCTGACTGGGAAGCGGGCTTTTGAGGGAGAGACGGTCACGGAAACGCTGGCTGCGATACTCAAGGCTGAGCCGGATTGGCATGCGCTGCCAGTTGAGGCTTCTGAGAACTTGCGTGCCGTGCTCCGCCGATGCCTTCAAAAAGATGCAAGCCATCGCCTCCGCGACATTGGCGATGCCCGAATCGAAATTGGAGATTCAATTGCCCAGCTCGCAGAGGCAGTCAGCGTTCTCCGACGCTATCCATTCCGGTGGATCCTAGCGTGTGCGGCTGTCGTGCTTCTGGTAGGTATCCTGATCGGCGTTGCATTGATGAGATACTCGCAGCCCGCCACGTCCTCCCCCGTGCTTAGGTCCGTGATCAAGGTGGAGCCGGGCCATTGGCTCGACGGCCTGCGCAGGTCCAGGGAGGCGCAGAGCCCGAGTCGGACTGCCATGGCCATTTCCGGCGACGGCAGGTTCGCTGTCTACAGCGCGATTGAGGAGAATCCCGGCCCTCAAGCAAAGCCTCAGTTGTATCTGCGGAGAATGGATCAAGCGGAAGCCAAGCCTATCACCGGGACGGAAGGGGGCATCAACCCCTTCCTGTCGCCCGACAACCACTGGGTGGGATTCTGGGCAGACGGCAAGCTGAAGAAGGTCCCTGTCGACGGTGGTGTGCCCGCTACGTTGTGCGATGCTGCCTTTATCTTCGGAGCAAGTTGGGGTCCTGATAACAGCATCGTGTTTGCACGTGGGGTAGCCGCTGGTCTCTCAAGAGTCTTGGCGGACGGTGGAAAGCTGGAGAGCTTGACCACGCCTGACCCGAAGCGGGAGGAGTACGGCCACCGCTTGCCCTCCTGGCTCCCCAATGGGAAGGCCGTGCTGTTCACCGTAATGAGACACGCCTGGGACTCACAACCCTGGCTTGCCCTGCTCCGACTCGATACCCGCGAGTGGCATGTCCTGCTACCAGACGCCG
>JBEKYG010000455.1:0-4946 GCA_049511215.1 Acidobacteriota bacterium
CGCACCTCCCGCAATATGGCCCGGAGCTCAATCTGGCTCCGCACTTCGTACAAAAAAGATCTGGGCTCGCCGCTTGCGGTGCGCGTTGCGGGGCTGCTTCCACTTCTCGATCCGGGGATGGTGTTTTGGGCAGGCTTGCCGCCGGTTGCGCGGCCGGTGGTGCAGGGGGCTCTAACCCAAAGGTCTTCAGCAAGAGAATTTCAGCACGTTGACCCCGCCGGGCGAAATTCTTACGGATATATTCTCGAATGTCATCATCGGAGGCTTTGGGGGTTACTTCGATCAGGAGGGCACTAACGCCGTGATTCATGCGGCCTTCATAGGCTTTCCACTCTAAAATTTCGTCAACGAAAGCCTCATAGCGATTTCCTTTCTTTTTCCCGCGCTCATAGGCACTGGCGGTGCTCTTCATGAGATAACCTATCTGCTCTCCCCCCAGAGTGGCTACCTTGGTTGTATACCCGTGCTCTTTAGTGTTCTCTTCGGACTCCAAATTCAGACGGCTAAATGGGGCCAAGCCCTCAATGATTTCCTGCCTTTTTGTGCCGTCCTTGTTCTTACTGACGACCCCCCTGATTTCCGAGCAATAATGCATAACCTTTTCCGGGGGCTTATTTTTTCTTGGAGCCCTTTTAGCGGAGATTGGTTCCGCTTTCCCGAGCTTTACGAGCAATTGATGTTTAACGAGCGGAATTGACTCCCGCTCACCCTTCGTGAGCCCCATTGGCAGGTCATTGTAGCCTTCATATGCTTCGATCACCTGCAGTGCTTCTTCGAGCTTGCCTAGATTTTCAAGCAGCTTGCTCAGACTGATGACGGGATATCGGGCCATTCTCCAAGCCTTCGCAATCGGTCCGATGGAGTCGAGCCGCCTGATCTCCTCGATGGCTCTTAGGTAGGCTCCAATCGACCATCCTGGATCGAATTTCTCTCTTAGTCCTGCCAAGCGAATCAGGTTCTCTATTGCCCGGCTCTTTTCCGCGTAGGGCTCGTATCCTTTGCGAAAACCGCCTTCTTCAATTGTCACAAGGCAGCCTATCTCAACTCTTTCGGGGTATAGTTCGTAGTCCCGCTTATGCCGCCTATTTAGCGAACGCAAATGCTCGGGGCTTCCGAGCGCAAATATTGATGCTCTCATCTCGCCGCCCCTAGCTGTGTGCCACCAACACGTCCCCGATCTGTACTCTTCGATATACCCAAGCCGCTCACCGTTTTCCCTGAATACGGCGACCGCGCGCGGGTCGTTAGGATCTTGAGTTTCAAGCGCAAGGCGAAGGGGCTCGCCCTTTTGGCATCTTTTCAAAATCTCCTGTCGATTAGTTCCATCCTCATTTGAGTCGGCAACAAATGCCAATTCGGCAAGGAAGGCTCTGCTGGGGCCCTTCATTGTGATTACGACATCTGTTCTCGGCACTTGCATCTCGAAGTCTGATGTCACGTTGCCTCCTATCTCCAAGAGAGAAATGGGGCAGTATCATTGTGATCTGCAGATTGTTTGCTATGCTACTATGTTATCAAGCTTAGAAATCCATCCGTCAAGAAATAACTCCTCGGATAAGGGTTGATTCGGGGAAATGGAAGAGCGCCCTTTTACGCCGCGCATTTTTGGGCCTTCATGTAGCAAACTTGAATCTGTTCAAGATTGCCCTTGGCTGGCCCGTGTGTGTCGCCGTTAAATCACTGTGAATGGTGGCGCCCACTGCCGGTCGCGAAAGATTATAGATAGGAAAATGCTTTTTCCTGCTGGGGAGATTATACGGCGGATCGCTGATAAGAGTATGCGGAATTCTTCCTCCATGCAGGCAAGCGGGCGAATGGGAGCGGGGATTGCCGCTGAAAGGAGTTGAAACGGGCAGGAGAGGCGCCCGGCGAGCTCGCCGGGCGCCTCTCCTGCCCGTTTCAGGCGCGGACGCAAGCATACCTCTCCCTGTGAGGCTGAGCATAATAAGTGAGGTTTTTCACCCTCATTCTGATCATGCTCGATGATGGGAGACTATGCGCCTTTTACCTAAATCATTGAGCTACAAGAACTGAGCACGTTATTTGAGGGACGATTCGGCAGTTTACATAATCCTGCGAATCCATCACCTATCCTGCAAAATGACACTTTTGGCCGGAAATTAACCGTCCTGGAGATAAATGATGGGACACATCGGATTGCTCCTCATTGAGATTCTTGCCTCAGAGTAGACAGAAAAAGGTGGGGGCCGTGTCAATTTTATTGTCGGTTCCCGGTTCCGCACCCATGGTGTCAGCTCGGAACGGAACCGGGAACACTGGGTCTGACATGATGGTGGCACGTCTTAACCATCGATTACCTTGACAAGATCCCCATCATTAAGCGCGCTCATGCTCACCTGTGCGGCGCCCGCCGGTTCGCGCAGGCGAGTATCGTGGAGAGTGCCCGAACCCTATTGGGCGGGTTCCAACCGCTGATCGAGATCGTCCAAGGCAATCACCTCAGGGTCATAGTGTATGGATCTCTCGGGGGCTGGAGGTGGAGGGCGTTCGGGGCGGTTCCACAGTTTTAGGCGGGGAGGCAATGAGTTTAACCTTCCAGGACGCCTGAATCTTCTTGCGCGAGAAGCAAAAACTCTGTGCTACTTTCCGCGGCGAGTGGAAATGTTTTGATCCAGGCAACGAGTCTGCCATTTTGCCCATGGAACGTACCTAGTGTTCATCGCAGTGATAGAGTGAATTATGGCGGCAATGTGAGCGGCTAAATGTATCTGATGCCGGGAATGAGCCCCTTCACCCCGGCACTGGTAAGCACGATCGCACCAAAAGACATCTGGGATCCTGTAAGGTCGTTCCTTGCCAATCCCCCACTTGAGGTTCATGCGTCCAAAACCTCCGCAGGTCCGGTCCCAGCAGGCCGGTTGCCGTAAAACCGGCAGGGCGGGCAGCACGATGGAATCCGCAGGACCGTCCAGCCGGGTTATACAGCCTCCCCTCGCTTAATGCCACTGAGAAGGACGCATGGAGCCCGCAGCGCTATCACATTATTAAACAGTCACCGACCTGGATACTTCGAAGCAAGGCGGACCTGGAATCTTTCCGAGGACATATGCGAGAACATCTGGGTGGTCAATCGACCGACGCGCATGTAGCTGAATAATGCTCCCATTAAGTACGCTATCCTGCCTATCTCCAGGCTCAAGGTAGCTTCGTCGGTCATACAGCAATCGAGGCATGCCGGGAACAAGGTGCAGTTTTCCCGAAACGATGCCTGAGAGCATGTTGTGGGTCTCGGGACAACCCACGAAGGTGGCCATCAGTCGCAGCTTGATACGTGGATCGAGGACTTCCAAGAGCAGAAATGCGCTTTCTTCCGACCACCCCTCGGCTTTGGCTTTCCTCGCTATATTATTTTTTTCCAACTCATATGCCTCGTGAATCGCCGGTATCATTTTAAGAACATCTTTTTTCATAACACCGATAATGGTCCTGTTGTATTCGCCTTCAATGGCCTGCTGGAAACTTAGAGGCAGAAATGGAACCAGCGTTTTTCTCGCATTTGCCAAATACTTCTGGTAGAGCTTTTTCGGGATAAACGGTTTGATCCGAAGCGGCACAGCCTGAGCGAAAAGTGCCGCGATGCAGATGCGCTCGGGACCTGGAAGTTTATCCAGATAAGGAACCATAGCGAACATTGGGTATACAAGAAAGAGAAGAACAGTGCATAGAATCAAATATGCAACCGGCAACCTGCGCATAACTCCAAACGAGGATACCTTTTTGGGAAGGGCCGTGCATAGTACGTATATAACAAATCTTAAGGTGGCTCCGATCACTACACCTGTAATTAGATAGCTATCCACGGTGCCTCCTATCCACATGCCATCTCGACTATCGCATGCCTTCCGCTTGCGCGATATTGCTGATGACAAAAAACCTCTTTTGAAAAGCTGTGTGTATTATCGGCGGAAATCAACCGAAGAGGACGTGATATCTGTCACAAAAACAGATTCCAGCAATCGCCACAACCCCGATGGCCACTTCAAAATCCCCCACTTGTGGCCAGGTACTTTTCCCCCACCCCCAAAACAACTTAGGCGCTTTGGGAGGCCCATAAGGCCTTGAGATTAAAAGATCTTTCCTTTTTCATCCCCCTGTAACTCTCTGCAGGGGTGGGGGAATTCTTGGTGGCCACAAGTGGGGGAATCGAGGTGGCCATCAGGGCCACAACGCAGCGGCATACCTCTTTCCCCGCTTCTATCATCGTGTAAACATTGTTCAGTCTCCGTAATACCTATCCCTGATTATGCGAGATTCTAGATGTGTGCGAACTAGCAAAGATCACAGTTTGCTTTATGTTGCAGATTATTTGTTCTGAGCACCAATCGTGCGGCACTTATCCTCCGGGAAATTGTTATCGTTTTACCCATTCCCGCTCGGCAACTTAACAAGGTGGGACATTCCATGACGAGGCAAGTCGGAAATGCGCCTGTTACGTTTGCATGAATGGTTCTTGAATATCGGAGTACAAAACTAGCCCCAGTTCCCGGCCGGGCGGTAGCCGAAATACCGATGCGGTGGTCTCCAGAATCGAATCCGCTGGTCCGTCCAACGGTTGGACCGCTACTCCTCACGGCAGTTCCCCGAGATGGGTGGGGGTGCGACCGCAACGGCCATCAGGACTGTGACCTGCCAAAACAGGGAATCACGTCATGCGGCCCTGGCAGGGGAGCTGGTGGTCACAGGGGCAATGGCGAGGACTGCTTTGACCGTGTCGGCGGCAGAGCTATCGAAAATCAGTGTCATGCCGGAAATAAGCCTCTGCACCTCGGCGTTCGGGGGCACGATCGCATTGATGGTCACACTGAATCTTCTTCTGACCATCCCCTGCTTAGCGATGCCCATGGCACTGGGAAGCTGAAGGCTCGTCCGGTTTTCACAGGGTCCACAACTATCCCGGCATGTGTATAACCTGTTGGAACTGACTC
>JBEKYG010000456.1:0-4938 GCA_049511215.1 Acidobacteriota bacterium
AGTCCCCGTCCCATTTCGCACGCCCCCGATCCTCGAACTCACGGTCATCGATGCAAAGCGTCAGGTTGTAGCCGGGAGGCGTCAATTGTTCTCCACCCTCATCGGACAGGATCTTGCCGTTTCCCCGGACAACCGTTTCGTTGTTGTGGCGCTGGAACTGCCCAAAAACCTTCTTCCGGAAACACAGGTGTACCAGGGCTGGATGGTCACTCACGGGTTTGGCATTGCGGAAACCGGACCGCAAGGTCGAGTGGCCTATCTTCTTCTGGACGAAGCGAACCTCTATTATGCCGATCCATTCGGAGTCGCGTTTTCACCGGACGGCCAGAGGCTTTACATCTCATCAAGCGGCGTGAATGCTGTGACTGTGATCGATATGAGGAAAGTTGCCCGGCTTTTGCAGGCTCAGAACGGAACGATCGGCCTTTCCGACGAAGCCATCGGCCTCAATGCGCGCAATCTGGGCCTCAGCTCCGAATATGTTATGGCCCGCATCCCCACGCAGTGCAATCCCAAGGATCTCGTAGTGTCGCCCGACGGCCGCTGGATCTATGTAGCCAACCGCCTCTCCGACTCCATCCAGGTCATTGATGCCGGGAACAACCATATTGCCTATACGATAGATCTGGGAGGGCCCAAGATCGAAACTGTTTTGCGCAGGGGAGCCCGGTTATTCAACTACAGCAGCATCAGCTTTCAGAAACAGTTGAGCTGCAACACCTGCCACCCGGAATATCACCTCGACGGATTGCTCTACGACATTGTCGCGCCGGGAGACAAAATCGGGCAAAATCTGGTCGATAACCGGACCATGAGAGGAATAGCAGAAACGGGTCCTTACAAGTGGTCAGGAACCAACCCGACGCTGGAACGCCAGGACGGACCGAGGGCCGCCCAACTGTTCTTCCGCTCGCACGGTTTTGAGAAGGACGACCTCGAAGCGACAGTCCATTTTATCGAATCACTTCCGTTGAAGAAGAGCCGGTACGAAAGTAAGGACGGGCAGCTGAACGAGTTCCAAAAGCGGGGCAAAGCGGCTTACGAGCGGGCTTACACCAAGGACGGGCGTTACATCCCGGTGGCAAATCGATGCGTAACCTGCCATGCGGCTCCCTATTACACCGACCGCATGACTCATGACGTCGGGACCCAATCGAACACGGACGAAAGTGGGGAGTTCGATACGCCTCAACTCGGGGACATTTATGACAGTTCACCTTACCTGCACGATGGCCGCTGCTATTCGCTGGAGGAGATCTGGACTGTCTTCAATCCGGGCGACACTCACGGCGCCACCAACGACATGGCGAAGGAAAACTTGAACGAACTAATCGAATACATCAAGACCTTGTGGGTCGGCTATCCGTTGCGTGACAAGGATCTGTTCGCCTCTCTATTTGCCAAGTCCACCGCGGGAAGCTACCGGCTGAGAGTGGAAAACCTGGATTCAATTACCCAGCTTGTAGCGAAGTACGTTGGCAATGAAGTCTGTGGAACCTGTCATCCTCAAGAGTATAAAAAATGGCTGGGCACCAAACATGCGCGTAGTTGGGTAATGCTGGGCATGACTGAGAAAGCCGACAAGGTCAAGTCGTATTTTGACGTGAGGTCACTGACCCCTCAGAATAGCGCGATCTGCCTGACGTGCCATGGGACGGCCGCAGATACTCCTCCGGAATTCCGGCTGCCCACTTTTCATGTCGAGGAGGGAGTTCAGTGCGAAACCTGTCATGGACCGGGGGAACCATACGCGACCGAAGAGGTGATGAAGAACAAACAGGAGGCAATCTCCCTGGGATTGAGAATGCCGACAAAAGAAGTATGCTTAAACTGTCACAAGGCCAAACCCTCGCACGAATTCATGAATCTGAAGCCGTTCAATTTCGAGGAAATGTACAAGAAGATTGCCCATATGCGTTAGAAATTCGAGATTCGAAATTCGAGATTATTTAATTTCGAATCTCGAATTTCGAATCTCGAATCAAGGAGAGGCGCGAATGAAAAAACTCCTGCCAGCTATCCTGCTTTGCGCAGCACTTGCTGCAATGGGCGCTGAGGAGCCTCTTCCCAGGGTTTACAGGCACTGGGAGTCGTTCCACAAAGAAGACGGCCTGCCGGCAGACAAGGTTTTCTCAATCCTGGTCGACGGAGACCGCATCTGGGCCGGCACTGAAAGCGGACTGGCCTGTTACGAAAATGGCAAATGGCGCTACTACGGAGTAAAGGAAGGCTTGGCTTATCCCGCCGTCCTGAGCCTGGCCCTCGATCCCGCTAGTGGAGACATCTGGGCCGGAACAATGAAGGGGTTGTCGCGCTTCTCGGCCGGGCGTTTCGAAAACTTCACGCAATTCAACAGCGGGCTGCCGAACGATGTCGTATTCGGCGTCTGCGTCGAGAACCAGAACGTCTGGACTGCCACCACAGCGGGGACAGCGCGCTTTCGGGTGCGCGAGAAGAAGTGGGACGTCTACACTCCCGCGAACTCTCCTCAGCACGAACCCTGGGGATACGCTGTAACCTATGGAGACGGCCGGGTCTATGCGGCTCTGTGGGGCGGCGGCGTCCTGGAGTTCGATGTCGCCACGCAAGCATGGAGATCATGGCTCGACCCCGACGGTGAAATGGAGTATGACGTCTTTCGCGATGACGGGCTCATCCACAACATCACAACCAGCGTAAGCTATGTCGAGAAGATTCTCTGGGTTTCCACCTACTTCGGCATGAGCCGGTATGACGGCAGGAATTGGCGCGGATACATGGATCACGACTCCGGGCTGGCCAGCAATTTCATCAACTTTGTCAAGGCCAGAGGCCGTGTTGCCTGGGCGTGCACGGACAAAGGGCTGAGCGCCGTCAACGGGGACACGAACCGCTGGGTCACGTATACGCCTGCGGATCCGGCCTGGAGCAAAAACCAGGCCTCTCCGGCCGAGCCGATCGAAGGCACGAAGGGTTGGGTTGCAAAAGTCTACAACGACAACAAGCTCCTGGAAACGATCAAGCTGGAACACGGTCTTGCCAACAACCACATCTATGGCGTCGATTTTCAAGGGGACGATGTATGGGTAGCCACTTCCAAGGGGGTGAGTCATGGGACCCTTGCGAAGCGATAACTGTTGTCGGGATCGGGATCGGAATCGGGATCGCAGTCGGTATCGCAAATCGATTGCGATACCGATTCCGATCCCGATGCCGAGTTTGGCCCGAATCACCCGCTGAGCGGGACGGCCAAAGCGCACCTTCCGGGCGTCAAGCCAGTGCAAAGGGTAAAGGAGGAAAGGGTCCATGAGTAACCTACGGAAGAGCTGGTTTCTGGCAGTGCTCGGACTGTTCGCCTGCAGCCTGCTGTTTGCGCTCGGGCAGCAGACGCCCCCCACAAAACCGCCGGACCAGAAGGCTTCCGACGAGAAGAAAAAGCCGGAAGTCATTTACGGCAATACGCCAGAGGATCTCAAGCCTTTCGCCAACTATGTCAAGGAGCCCTACAAGAACTTCTGGGTGCCGAGCGATTCTCCCGTAATGTTCTGGGGGCCAGGGCGTGACAAGCCCGACCCCGAGGCGGACACGGTCAAGATCGGCGTAATTGCTCCGGTTACTCGAAGCTACGAAACCTACATCGGCCAGTCTGTGCTCCACGGCATGGAGATGGCGCTCGATGATGCCAACGCCCAAGGGGGATACAAAGGCAAGCGGTTCGAGGCTGTAATCAAAAACGACACCGGGCTTTGGGGTGCGTCCGCCAACGAGGTCGTCTCCCTGTCCTATGACGACAAAGTGTGGGCCATCATCGGGACGGTCGACGGTGCGAACACTCACATCGCGATTCGAGTCGCCCTAAGAACAGAAATCCCAATGATGAATGTGGCTGACACGGATGCGACGTTGGTGGAGACCAAAATACCCTGGGTCGTCCGCGTGATTCCGGACGACAGGCAGATGACCTACACGATCGCCTATTACGTCTACAAGCAGTTGGGGCTGAACAGCGTCGCGATTCTACGGGCCAGCAACCGCTACGGGCGCATCGGCGTGATGCAATTCAAAAAGGCTTCCATAAAACTCGGGAAACCTGCACCCATCGAGACCAATTACGAGCCCAACTACGAGAACGTAAACCCGAACTTCGAAATCCAGTTGGATCGTCTCGCAGAAGTGCAGCCGGATGCGGTCGTACTTTGGGCAGACGCCGAGCCGGCCGGCACACTTGTGAAACAAATCCGGGATCGCGGGATGAAATTTCCTATCTTCGCATGCGAGCGCATCGTGCACCCCGATTTCCTCAAGGCGGCAGGAAAGGCCGCCGAGGGAGTCGTGGCCATGTATCCCTTCGATCCGGAGGCAAAGAATCCTAAGTACGTGGAGTTCAAGAAACGCTACGAGGAACGATATCACGAGGCGCCCGATTGCTACGCGGTCCACTCTTATGACGGGACGATGATGACCGTCGAGGCGATCCGGAAAGCGGGTCTGAACCGGTACCGCATACGCGATGTCCTAGCCGGGATGACTCATTGGGATGGCGTCTCTGGGCCCATCGACCTAGACCTGGCCTTGACCAATCGCAGGCCGGTCGTTGCTGTTTCTGTTAAGGACGGGAAGTTTGTTTTCGGAATTCCCAAAATGAATCGCACGTTTTAGCAAATTCGAGATTCGAAATTCGAAATTTGAAACCAATCTCGAATTTCGAATCTCGAATCTCGAATGATTGAGGAAATAGAAATGTGGGCTTGGCTGATCCTGATGGTCTTGCCGCTGATAGCGCAGGAGCCACAGAAACCGTACTTTGATTTCAGCAAAGCGGGATCCGGATTCTATGGGCCCGGACGCGAGGTGCCGGATCCTGCGGGATTGAAAACGGTTCGGATCGGCGTCCTGGGACCGGAGAAGGATGCCGGGGGCCTGCAGATGCGCGCCGGTGTCAGGATGGCTTTGGAGGAA
>JBEKYG010000457.1:0-4936 GCA_049511215.1 Acidobacteriota bacterium
TCGGTGTGGCACTGCCGCAGAAGTAGGCAGGAGGCATTCGTCGGGCATGACTCCACAAGCACTATGCTTCAAATTAGTTACAGGGTTTCTTCCGCTCCAAAGCAGGGGGAAGATCCGTCAGGGTTGATGCCTGCAAGCAAATCCATTTTCGCAGCGAGTTCGTCCGAGGATGAAGGTGCTTGGCCGATGCTCTCTTCCCAGACAGCCCGATTTTCCATGCAAAGGTAGACAAAAACCTGCGGGGCGTGCTCGCCAATCCAGGCGCGCATTCTCGAGTACATCTCCTGGCGGATCGGTCGAAAGTAGCGTTGTTTGCCGTGGCTGCCCGGAACGAACTCGCCATAAGGGACGCTGGATCCCGGGAATCGCCGCCGTACGATGTCTTTCAGGTCAGGGGTAAAGCGCAAGCATCCGAGACTGATCCAGCAAATACCCTCCGGGTCCACATGCCGGAATATTTCATGCACCACCTCCTCATAATCACGCTCCCAGCCCTCGTAATAGATGAGAGGATCAAAGTGAAAACCGACCCGAAAGCCCCACTCCCTGCATTGGCGGGCGGCGTCGAGGCGCTCCTCCAGCGTCGCGGTTTTCAGTTCTTCCTTGCGGATGATACGCTCGGGGTTGAGCGACCAGGAAATGACCGTGTGCCCGCCGTGATCCAGGGTTCGCAGATTCGCCACCTGGGCCGATTTCGTCTTCAGCTCGAGAACTGCATTGGGAAGCGAGCGAAACAGTGGGACGAGACAGTGAGAATAGGAGGTGATGTCATCGAGGGCAAGCGAATCGGTAGTCTCACCTGTCCCGATCCTGAAAACACGCCCAGGCGCGCTCTGCACCTTCTCCTCTACCTCGCGCATCAAGTCATCGATGTTGGTATAGATGATCACGGCTGGGTTGTTGAGGAAGGACTGCAGGATGCAGTAGGTGCACTCCAGGTGGCAATTCAAGGCGTAGTTGATCACAAAGTAGTTACAGCAAATCTCGGCGCCCGCACCCGGGCACTTCTTCATGAAGCTGCCCCGATTACGCATCAGGATCAGAGTACGCTTTGCTGTCGTGCGAAAGTCGGAGGCAGCACGAAGTTCCGGGAGAAGGGAGTCGACGTCCCTGACCGTGCTGGTGGGAACGCCATGGAGCCTGCGCAGCATCTCATGGGTCGTCGCATCGTTGCACGCCTCCTCCTGGACCACAATACGCTCTGGACGATAGGGAATCATCGGCATCCTTCAGGAGATCTCGAAAAGGCGCTCCAGTGAAGTCGTCCGGCACGCGCGCTCCAGCGCTTCGACCGTCTCTCGAAATGCCTTGGCGGATGCCGCGTCGAACTCCACGCGCAGCCGAGGGCTCTCGAAAAATGGATCCGGTGACAGTCGGATTGTCCCCGGCAGATTCAGCCCCTCCTTTTCGGCCTGGAAAGTCTCACGGGCGCGGGAGATCCGCGGGTTGCGCTGCCGATAGAGGAATCCGTGAATCTGTTCTCCCTTCTGGAATGCAGAGAGGCACGGATCATCAGCAATGGATCGAATCTCAAGCTGATTCAGGACATCGGCCAAAGTGGTGCGAGTCACGGCCGCGAGGTCCCCAGACAGATCCAGCACTTCACGTTGCAGGCTGGCACTCAAGCGAATCTTCTGCAGCAGGGCTACAGATCCGGCCTGGGTTGCAGGTGTGGTCCGGGCCAGGCGTTCCGCACTCGACATCGTGAGATGCCCTGCATTCAGCAGGCGCCTCAATTCGGGATGCAGCTGGTGGAGGGCGAGGTAGCCTTGCAGCACATTGCGGTGCGAGGACAAGCCAAGGAGAGGGAGAAAGTGCGCCACCAGAAGATCGCCCTCCACCGCGCATTTATGCCGGAGCGTAAAAAGAACCCGTGCCTTCTCAAGCGGGCACAACTGGCGGTGCGCAAGGTTGTCCCAAACGGCTCGTAGAAAAACCTCGAGTGTGCTGAGCTCGGCCGGCTGCAGGATCCTTGCCGCTACCTTGGATCCCGCGAGGCGGCGTAGCGCGCGCAGCCTGCGAAATCCGCAGACAATCCTGTACCCGGATGGGGCGGTACATTCGAGCAGCATCACGGGGTTGATCAGCCCTATCGCTTGAAGCGAGAGATCCATGGCCGCAGGGTCCAGATCTTCGCTGATCCGGAAGCTCTCGTCTTCAATGTCAATTGCGGCAAGCGCCACTTCCCCGAGGATCATAGCCCGAAGAATACAAGACCTATGATTCGGACACTATAAGAAAAAAAGCAGCCACGAATAACCAGGAGCCGCAATGCCGTGACCAAATCAACCGCCAAGTCTCCAAGACACCAAGACGCCAGGAAAATACTCAGGAATCTTGGTGTCTTGGCGTCTTGGCGGTTAAAAGTCTTTTCCAAGAAGGAAAGGACTGGCAGTTGAGTAGTACGAACGGAGTAGAGGCAGACGCGGAGCCTGCGCTTTCGCCCCATTTGCACTGACCACAGCGGCTTCATCGGAATCGCTACTTCTTGGGGTAGCCGACCATCTGGGCGAGAGCGATTTTCTGATCTGGGCGGAGCTTCATTGCTTTTGCCAGGGCGGGCCTGTCAATGCTGGCCCGAACAACGGTGGCCAGCCCCTCCGAGGCGCAAAACAGATACACATTCTGGGCGATGAATCCAGTGTTGGCGCCGGAGTAGAACTCGATGTCCTCAGTCTTGGTACGGCCGGCCTTGGCGAGATCGGCGACGTAGATGAGGTTTACGGGCGCATCCTTTACGTAGGGCTGGGTTCCGCACAGCGCCCGGATATCCTCGGACAAAATCTGCTGCAGCTGGTTCGCCTTGCCATCATACAGATAAAGACCGTCGGCAGTGGCCACATAGATGTCGATTTCCTGTTTGTTGCTCGCAGAGGGCGCGGTTCGCTGCCCGGTGGAGCGATTGATGCCGAAGGCTGCCCACAGCATGTTTGACAGCACCGGCAAAGGGAGCTTTTCTGAACTGAACTCGCGTGCTGATTTGCGCTCGTTCAGCGCCTGCAGCAGCGGCTTGCCCCCTTCCGTCCGGGGTGGCGGAAGCTTGATTTGTCCCTGTGCGTAGGCGGCCGCACAGGCAGCCAGAAGGATAAACAGCAAAAACGCAGGTCGAAGCACTCTCGCTTTCATGGAGACCTCCACAGTGTACCAATCAGTTCATAAGTAGGTTGACATTTAGCGGCATCAAAAAGAGAGGAGAACACTATATCCGTCGGGGTCGGTATCGGGATCGCAGTCGCAATCGCAGTCGCAATCGGTTGTGTGAGTCTGCAAAAGCCGATAGCGACTGCGATTGCGACCCCGATTCCGATACCGATGGTCGCCACCCAAAGAGAACATGACCTCCGTCCAGCTCCTCATTTTTGGATCAAATGTCCACCTATTTATGAACTGCTTAGCACTTGTGAGCAAATAAAATATAGACCTTGTTTAAAGGGGCCAAGGGACAAAGGGGTAAAGGGCCAAAAAGCGGTTTTTCCCCTTTGCCCCTTTGTTCCTTTGCCCCTTGACCCCTAAAGTTAGCGAGCGAAGTTCCTACCTTGCGGCCTCCCGGCCGGCGCGGAGAGCGCGCAGGTTGATATCTACGACCTCGGCGCCCTTGCGGGCGAAGATCGAGCGCACGGCCGCTTCTATGGTCTCGGCCTTGATGGGAAGGAGGTGCGTCGCCGCGCCCACCATCACCATGTTCGTGGCCCGCGCTGATCCAGCCGAGCGTGCCAGTTTCTCCGCGTCCAACACGATGGCATGCGGTAATTTCCGGATCCGGCCGAGCAATTCGTCCAGATCGGGATAATCGGGAATGTTGCGCACGGGATTCGCCGATGTGATGACCGTGCCCTGCGCGGCAAGGTACGAAAGGTAGCGAAGGCTCTCCAGCGGCTCCATGCTGAGGATCATCGAAGCTGTCCCGCGCGGGATGAGGTCGCTGGCGATCTCACGGTCGGCCAGGCGCAGCGTAGCCATGACGGCGCCGCCTCGCTGGGCCATGCCATGAACCTCGGCTTGCTTCACATGGAGTTTTTCCTCCATGGCGCCGGACGCAATTGCCGCCGCCAACGCCAGCACTCCCTGTCCTCCGACGCCCGCAAGCACGATGTCGTACTTCATGCCGCGCCTCCTTTCCTTGACTCTTTGACCGCCTCCAGGCACTCACGCCGGGCAATGATCACCGAAAGACCGCGATACTCGATCTCTCTCTTGAGAATCTCCGTATTCTTCCCGGCATGTTTCGGATGCGCAGTGAGCACGTGGAAGTGTGCCGGATCCACCCCGACGCCGAGAATCACCTGTTCGAGTTGGGGCTGCGACAGGATCGTAGGTTGAGTCCCGGTCATCGCCACGGTGGCATTGTCCGCGATGATGAGGGTCATATTGGCTCTTGCCATGACCGCATCCATGAGCGGCGTCACGCCGGAATGGAGGAAGGTACTGTCGCCGATCACGGCGACCACAGGATGAAGGCCGGCTTCCGCGGCCCCTCTGGCCATTCCCACCGAGGCGCCCATACAGACACAGGTCTCGACGGCCGAATAAGGCGGCAGCGCGCCCAGCGTGTAGCAACCGATGTCCGAGGTGACCATCGATTGCCGGTACCCTGCCAGGGCGAGCTTGAGAACGTTCAGGGTGTCGCCGTGCGGGCAACCGGCGCAGAATTGCGGCGGCCTGCTGGCGGGCGTGGGCCCCGGCATCTCCACTCCACTCCTCGCCGTGAGGCCCAAGGCCTGGCGCACGATGTCCGGATTGAGTTCGCCCTCTGCCGGGACATGTCCCGACTCCTTGCCCTGAATCTCGATCCCGGCGGGCAGAATCCCGCGCAGTTGTCGCTCAAGAAAGGGAAAGCCCTCCTCGAAGATTACCAGCCGATTGACGTGCGCCGCGAGCCGGCGGACTTTCTCGACGGGAATCGGATACACGCCCACGTGCAGATGCGACGGCTCGA
>JBEKYG010000458.1:0-4935 GCA_049511215.1 Acidobacteriota bacterium
AATACCGTCGCCAGCGTCACGTTCCAGGCCAGCTTCCAGGGCTGCAGCAGCAGCCGGAACCGGGCCAGCGAATTCAGCGGAAGCGGCGTTTGGAGCTGCGCGGCGATGCGCTGCCACTGAAATGGCGGCACCTCAATTTCATCTCCGCCGGTGCGGAACAGAGTATCCACGGATCGCCATTTGTGCAACTCAGCCCGGCACTGGGTGCACGTATCCAGGTGAAGCTCGATTTCCTTGCACCTGGGGTCCAGGGAATCGTGATCCAGATACGAGCCTAAATCGTCAGGATGACCCGTGAACCTACTCATCTCTCTACTTCCAGATACTGGCCCAGCGTCTTCCGCGCGAAACGCCGCGCCCTAAAAATATCGGTTTTGACGGACAAGAGCGACCGCCCAACAATTTCTGCAATCTCGGCGTAGCTCTTTTCCTGAATCACCGCCAGCACGAACACCTCGCGAAGCTTCGGGGGAAGCGAGCGCAACACCGACTTGATCGTAGTGCCCAGCTCGACGTGCAACAGCCGGTCCTGCGGTGTCGGCCTGCCATCCACAACCTCGAACTCCACCGCCCCGTCTTCGCTGCCTCCCGTTTCGCGGAGCGCGTATTCTCCGCGCTTCCTGCGAAACGCCTGGTAGACTTCGTTTCTTGCGATGCGGTACAGCCAGGACTCAAATCGTTCCACGTCCTGGAGGCTCTTCAACTCGTGAAAGGCCCTTAGGAAAACGTTTTGCGTCAGATCTTCGGCATCCTCGCGAACGTCAACCATTCTGTAGATAAAGTTGAGGATGCGCCCGGCATACTGCTCATGAATCAGCCGGCAAGCTTCCACATCTCCCGCGCGAGCTGTTCGAATGACCTCGGCCTCTTCGCTTTTCAAGAAACTCTCTAAGTGAAAGGCTTTCCGCTCGCGAAGCCACTTTACAGGATGGCCCGCAAGGCAAAAAGTTGCAAAAAAACCGACGGATCGCTATGAAATATGCAACTTGCCGGTCCAGATGCCGTCTAGTATAGTCATCAGCGGCGATACGCCAGTGAACGCCATCATAACAATTATTTCCGGAGAACCGAAGCCATGTTCCGCTACAGTCGCTCTCGCATGTTCTTAACCATGATAGCCGTCATTATCAGCATATGGGGTGGCGCTGTCCAGAGTTCATCACAATCCGCTGATGTTGAAAAGGTGGTGCGCCAGCGTGTGACTGCCTACTGGGAAGCCATGCAACACAACGATTACGAGACTGCTTCCGCCTTCGTGCATCCCGACTCGCGCAAGCAGTTCATTTACAGAGTCCCAAAGGGAACGATCATTTCCTGGACGCTCGACAAGCTTACCTTCAATGAGGACAGGACCATTTGTGTCACGTCGATTTCCGTTACCCGCCCGAACCCGTTCCTCCCGGTTGACACTCCTCCAGCGTTACCCGTGGAGAACCGGTGGGTTTTAGCCGCGGACGGGGAGTGGTATTTCGTTATACCTTGGAAAGACGGCGAGAATCCGTTGTTGGAACAGTTCAGGAATCTCGCCGCGGCCACCGCACAGCCGCCGGTCAACCCTGAACCCGCCAAAGCGGCATTGGCACTGCCCGAGCGCTTGGTTGCCGATCCCGCCAATCCAACGGTCCTTCATCGCGGCGAGCTGGGGGCTTTTCGATATCACTACCGCAACACCGGCTCGGCACCCATCAAGATCCTCTCGGCCGGCGCCGACTGCCACTGCACATCGGTTCAGGAGAACTACCCTGAGGTTCCTCCCGGCCAGAGCGACACCCTCGAAATCCGGCTCGACACTTTCGGACTTCCGCTGGGATCGATAGAGAAGATGGTGACCGTGGTCTTCAGTGACCTGGCCAAACCCCTGGTCATTGACCTGCGTGTCAAAAACCTGCCGAATTTTACCCTGACGCCAACGGGCGTGGATTTCGGCACGGTCAAGCTTGGGAGCCCGACAGAGAGAACCGTTCAGGTTGTCAACGAGAGCGGCCGGAAGGTGAAATTCCTGTCGACCTTCAAGGCGGAACCTCAACTGGATGTCATCCTGGACAAGACCGAAGTGGGCCCGGGCGAGACGCTGACCGTGACCGTGCGCTGCAATCCGGCCCAAGCAGGAGAGTTCATGGACAGCCCCATGCTGCGCACGGATTTAGCCGCGGAACCATTGCTCAATATTCCGATCCGGGGCAAAATCACTCCATGAAAAAACGGCCCCGAATAGAGATTTTCGAAAAAAAAGCTAGCAACTTTCTCTTTTTTAGTGCATCCTCCCTGCTGTTGCCCGTGTACTCCAGGTTAAGGAGTGCAAGATCCAGGTGTAAGCGGATTCCATGCTTTCCCCTCCGTTGCTGGGTTCTGAATGATGCGGAGTGGCTGAAGGCAGATAAGTTGCTCTTGGCTGGCGAGAGCGGGTAGCGGTGCGCTGTTCACTACTCTGCAACGCGCCAGTGGTTCAGATAACCAGTATTACATAATCTATCGGACCGGAAATCGTCTGGTAGAAATTACCAATGCCTCAACTACTTCAACGGAGAAAACCTATGAATCTGTCGAAAGCCTGCAAGCTAGCCTTGCTGGCAAGTTTTTCATGTCTCCTGCTCATGGTGTTCAGTGGGGCTGCCTACAGTGCTACCGTGCACTGGACGGTGACCGGTAACGCAACCGAGGTAATTACCACTGGACGTTCGGAGGTTGCGGGATCAGTTACGCTCATCGTAGACGATCCTGCCCTGGCTTTTCCTGGCGCCAGTGTCTTGTCAGGGACCCCTGCCGGAGGGGTGACTCAGCTTGGCATTACCTATGGCCTGAACTCAAACAGCAACTTCCCGATTCAGATCGACAACCAACCCGATTCGGGTATCAGGGTTTACGGTCCTGCGTTTGCTTCTGCTGGTCTCCCACTCGGCTTGATCGTGCAGAACATAACCTCCTTATCTCCCACAGGTCAATGTTCCGGCTTTATCACGATCATTATCCAGCCAGGCGTCCCCCTTAAAAATGGCGACACGATCAAGGTCGATGGCGTGCGTCTCAGAGTGGATGTCAGCCAGGCCAACACAGTCAACACGGATATCTGGGTTCAGGTCCAGTCGATCAATGATCCCACCGGCAATACGTTCTCGCCGGATACAGTCCGAGTTGCCAAGAGCTGGCCCCCGTTGCTTGTAAGCACGGCTGTCGACGTGGCCTATCTCTGCTACCGGAACTGGGGGAACCCGAGCGGCCCCGATGCGTTCTTAGCCCAAAAGATTACAATCACAGAAGGCTTCACCCGTGCCTTCGTGGCCAAGGATTCCAATGGTGCTGGAGTGGATTCCACGGACCGTGTGGATAACGGTGGCCCCAACAGCTTAGGGGGTCCTTTCCCAGGTAATTTAGCGAACTTCCTGGGTCTTCCTCTTAATGGCACACAGGTGAAGGTCTATCTGAGCGGCATTCCGGCCAGTATTGAGAGCGTTTCTTGGCCCTCTCAGGCGTTCAACGTCATCGTCCCGCCCTCTGGGCCGCCTGCTGGTTTCTCTTGGTTCCAGTTTATAGCGGGCTCCTCTAGCTTTACTGCTGGAACACCCGGCGACCCGACCAAGCCCGGCTCCGCCAGCGCAACCTATGAATATGTCACAAACAATCAGACGGGTCTTTCCGATTCCACCACTGAGAGCTTCGTATTTAACACCCAGCTCAAACTGTCGGCCACAAATCAGCAGGACACCGGAACAGTCCTCGCCGGCGTCTCGTTATGGCCGCCCGCCACGGATAACGTCAGTAGCGGCTGCGTAGCTCCCTATTTCGCCGCGGATTACGCTGCGCTTAAGATAGGGAGACCGCGGTTTGCTACTTTGTATTACTCAACATCACCGAATGGAAACCCAGTTACTGGGAATCCGGATGCCACTACCAAGCAACTGACTGGCGGGTTGACCGGCTTCGGAATCTATGAAACGTTCGCGCCCTGCAGGTGCTACTTGCTCTTCCCGTACGTTTCAGTGACCAGTTACTATGATACCGGACTCACCGTTGCCAATACCTCTATGGATTCCCAGGTTTTCGGAGCCCTGGGTGCTCCAATCCAGGGAGGCACGGTAACCTGGTGGTTGTATGATTCCTTGCTGAAATCTCTCAACACCACCGGAATCAACTTGCCTGCGACGACTCCGGGCCAAGGGGGGTATAGCGTCGATCTTACTGGGACGCCGGTTTACCAGGCAGGGCAGACCTTTCAAGCTCTGGCGTCACAGATCCTGGCTCTGGTCACTCCGGCAAAAACGCAGTTCACCGGCTACATGATTGCCCGGGCAAACTTCCAGTATTGCCATGGCATTGCGGACATTACCGACAAAACCTTCGCCAATGCCGCCATGGGCTATGTGGCATCGGTCATTCCGGATCCTGCTGTCAAGGGCCCATACCGGACTGCCAGTGCAGCCGCTGATGTTATTACCAAACTCCTGGCGGGTGAAAGCTTGAACAACTAAGCTTCACTCTGCATCACACTCTGGCTCATCGCTGGGGTAGCTCCGGTATCGGGACTACCCCAGTTTTTTCAGTATTGCCAAAGTCAAAACGCCCAGCGGCGGCCGGCTGGGTTCGGCTGCGCTGCCGGGAATTTTTTGTTCGTTGTCTGGCTGTCCGGTCCTGTGTCTGCTATCATGCCGTCCCGTGTATCGAGAACGCCGCATAACCGTTGTCATTCCCTGCCTGAACGAGGAAGAGGGCATCGCCCAGGTGCTCTCACGCATGCCCGCCTTCGTTGACGAAGTTATTGTCGTCGATAACGATTCGACCGATCGGACGGCTGAAATGGCGCGGAGCTTCGGCGCGCATGTCATTCACGAAAAGATCCGCGGTTATGGGCGGGCATACAAGACCGGCCTGATGCGGGCGCAGGGGGACATCATCGTCACTCTCGACGGTGACCACTCCTACCCGGTGGATGGAATATCC
>JBEKYG010000459.1:0-4926 GCA_049511215.1 Acidobacteriota bacterium
CGTTGGTGCCTGATGGAAGATATCCTTTGCAAGGTTGGGATTGCCAAAAAGGCTGCCTGAGGAGTTTGTGGGACAGTCACAAATGGCGCTTAATTGAGGAGTCCAATTAGGACCCTGAAAGGGTCCAGCAGGAAAGCCCAGGGCGCAAGCCCTGGGACTGACGTATAGAAAGGAATCAGCCCTGAAAGGGCGGCGCAGGCTGCTTCGCCCCTTCAGGGCTGGTCTCCCGGCTGCTCATGATCCCAGGGCTCACGCCCTGGGCTTTCCTGCCCCGCCCCTTTGGGGCTGAAGCACCTGATTTGGCATAACTACGGGGTGATTTAGGTCACTCTTAGTTAGCCCGTTGCGCTTCGCATAACGGGCTAGAGACTCATCCGGAAAGCCTCTTTTTCGCGATTTCACGGCCCAGAAGTCCTTTGTTTTCAATGTCGTCATTCGCAAGAAACGGCCTTTCCGGATGAGTCTCTAGTCAAGCGCCATTCCGAACTGTCCCTGAAATCCGTCCCCGAAATCCACAGGCTATTTGCGGTGATCCTTGTGGCATTGAAAGCAATCCAGCTTCGTAGCCACGTTCTTTGATTCACCTTTGGAGCCGTGACAGCTCAAACATTCCGCGGTGGATGATAGCGGCACAAATTCGGCGCGAAACTTATTCTGGGCCTGATCGTTCAGCAGCTTCACTGCCTGGGCCGCAACGTCGCCACTGAGACGGGCGCATCTCTCGAGCCGTTCAGGTGAATCAACGGATAATCCAGAAGCTGTGCACCATTTTGTAATCGAGATGTGGCATAGAGGAGAGCCGCTTTGGTTGCGGGGCAGGGCTTTGATGTTCTTGTCGACCTTGTATCCGTGGCCCTCTGCGTATTGATTGCTCATTTCGGAGGGTAGCAGCGTCTGAGTGTACCATCCCATGAGCTCGTTGATGAGCTGACCGGACGCTCTCGCGTCCGTAACCAGAGAAATTGCCGCGGATGCCCCGTTCAGCGCACCGCATATGGTTCCCCAGCCTTTTATCCCACTGCCGCTGTAGTTCATTATTTCCAGCGGCAACGAGGTGAACGGCTCGCCCTCTTTTTCCTGCAGGCCCTTCAGAATTCCGGCAAAGCCCGCATAGCCGCAACCGGAGTCATAGAAGAGGTCGTGCGCAAGTTTTCTCGTGACTTCCGGCTCGAGTTGCGCATAAAGCCATGGCAACGGTTTAGTCTTGGTATCGGCGAGGGACTTTTCGCTGGTAGTCAGGCTGAAGCCGGTGAGGCCGGCGGCAGCCCCGGTTAGATATTTCATCGCATCCGACAGAAATCTCTTTCTCGAAATGGGTACTTCCATGTGGAACCTCCCGGAAGCCATTTGTGAGGCCGCTGTTTTGCCCCGTCCTGGCCCGACTGAACAGAAAGTGGAACATTGTTTCATAGATTTCAGGGACAGTCATCAAAATCCCCAATGAACCGATTTGCGATGCAGAGGATGGGCGGCCCGGATGGTGAAGTGTGGAGAGTCGCAGTTATTGTCCATATAGCAAGACCAGCTTCGCGGCCTATTTGAATACGCCGTAAGTGGTGTCTGTGCTAAGGTGTTTCATATCAACCCGATTTGCCGAAGAAGCAATGCTGGCTGCGGTGATATACCGCCAAGTCCGGCGGCATATCCGTGTTCGCGAGACCTGTATATTTCAAGTTGGGCAGACAACATCGAAAGGAGACGCATAAGCATGGGCTCTCTTCCATTTCTGGCATATCCGGGGCGCGGGCGGCGCTTGCTCGGCCAGCAGGCCGGGGCTAATTGCCGCCACGACTACGGTCTCACCTTCGCTCGCATCACCGGGATCACTAATTGTTCCTACTGCGGCGTCGACCTGCGCAGCGACTATCGGGCTTGGTTGGCGGTGGCCCTCGATCACGCCGTCCCTGCCAGCGTGTGCCGCGATCTAGGGATACCGGTCAACTGGGCCAACGACTACGCAAACCGCGTCCTTGCCTGCTCGGCTTGCAACAGCTTCGACAACCGATATCGGCTTACGTTCGTGGTGGGCGCGCCGGCGACCCTTGATGAGTTCTTTGATTTGCGCGACAAGGTGTTCCAGGACCGTGTTGGCCGTATTCGTGCGTGCCATGATCGAGAGCGCCGCTTCTACGAGGACAACTGGCGCGATGCGACGCTCCCGAATCCGATCTTACTACATCGGAAAAGCAAAGTAGTTTGGCACAAACCAAGATAAGGGCTATAACGCTGGCGCTAGATTCAACAGTGGTTACGTTCATCTCGTCGCTGGCATGCTTCGTTCGGATTTCTCTTTGTACATTGCTTCACTTGGGGAGGAGAATTTTGAATCAGCGGAAAGCTATGAGCAAGAGTTGATTGCCCAATGGAATCCTGTACGCCCACAAAAGCGGAAAGAAAACTTACGGAACGGAAATGTAATTGACGCCGATAACCTTCCCCCCCGGAAGTTGACAATGTACATACTTTGTAAGATAATTCTGACGTGATCCTCTGGGATGAACAAAAGGACGAGAAACTGAGGAAAGAACGAGGGGTCTGCTTCGAAGAAGTCGTTGAGAGGATCGTCTCAAACGAGATTCTCGGCATCCTGGAGCACCGTACCCGAAAGAACCAGAAGATCTTCGTCCTTGTACTGAAGGGCCGGATCCATGCCGTCTCATTCCTTTGGGACGAGGATGGAAACATATTTCTCAAAACGATCTATCCGAGCCGCAAGCTTCAGAGACGCTATGGCAAAACATAAGACCCAATCCAAACTTGACGCGTACGAGCAGAGCATCGAAGATTCCCTCGGCGAGTACGCGCCCGCCGGCGCAGCCGAAAAGGAGCGCATTCTCCGGACGGCCGCAAAAACGAGGACGATCAGCTTGCGCATCAACGAGACCGTTCTCGAGAGCATCAAGCGCAAAGCCGCCGCGGAAGGAATCCCGTATCAAACCCTGATCTCAAGCGTGCTCTACAAATTCTGTTCGGACCGTCTGATCGACGCAATTGCCATCCGGAAGGCCATAGACGCATCGAAGTGAAGCGCAACGAGGATGTCACGCTTGTCCTGTGCCCGCGCCTACCACCAGGACACCAGGCAACGAATAGCGCTTGGTGTCTCTGTGCCTTGGTGAGTGCAGGGTTTTGGGGGCAGGCGCCATAACCTCGAAATTATTCCCGACAGGCTGAAATAGGAACTGACGGAATTTCGAGGTTATGGAGCCTGTCCCCAATTTGGTTGATCGATTCAGCCAGGAAGTAGTATGGTTGGGGCCTCAATACTACCTTTTCCGGGAGGTTCAGCCCATGCCAAAAGTTACAGCGCCTCGTGCCAGGCGATCCAAACAGGAAGTGGACAAGGAATATTCGAACATTATCGAAGAAGTGGCGGAACCGAAAGGAACGACAAGCGCAAAGGCCGCTGAACTCGACCGTGTCCGCGAAGCCGATATTCGGCGCTCGGTGGAAGGGTTGTCAGTCGAGAGCGTGGTTCAAAAGATCACCGCGATGAACCTGGAGATCTCCAAAGCGCTGACGGACCTCTCTCAAAAACTGATCGCCGAAGTCGAAAACCTGAACAACGTGCGCGAGGCCGTGGCTCTCGAGGCCAAAGAACTCGAACGGCTCCATAAAATCGATATCGCCGCCACCGCCTTGGACCAGATGGTCGAGGAATACCACACGGAAAAGGCAAACCTCGAGGCCGAAATATCGTCACAGCGTACCGCATGGGACGCCGAGCAACTGGAACGCGAACGCGATCAGAAGGAGTCCGAAGAAGCTGTCAAAAAGCAACGCCAGCGCGAAGTCGAGAATTACGAATACCAAAAGAACCTGGAGCGGAAGAAAGCCCAGGACAAGTACGACGAAGACGTGCGCCTGCTGGAGAAGAAGAATAAGGAGAAACAGGAAACCCTTGAGAAGAGCTGGCAGCAACGCGAGGCGGCGCTGAAAGAAAAAGAAGAAGAGTGGGCCCGCCTCAAAAAAGAGGTCGAGGAGTACCCGGCGCGCACCAAACGCGAGATCGACGCGGCAATCAAAGCGGCCGTTCAGGCTGCGGAGCAGAGATTCGAGCAGTCATTCGCTTTGTCGAGGAAGGACGCCGAAGCCGAGAAGCGGCTTGCGGAAATGCAAATCAAGAGCTTGCAGGAAACCGTCGCCCGCCAGACAACCGAGATCGAAGCATTGCGTCGCCAGCTGGATGAAGCCAAGAAACAAGTCCAGGATATTGCAGTGAAAGCCATCGAGGGAGCATCGGGTGCCAATGCTTTGGCGCATGTCAACCAGATCGCCATCGAGCAGGCAAAGACGCGCGCACCCCAAGGCTGAGCGCTGGATTTCGGGGACAGTCACGAATGGCGCTTGGATAAGGATTTCAATTGGGATCCTGAAGGGGTCCAGCAGCAAAGCCCAGGGCGCAAGCCCTGGGAACTGACGTCGAGCAAGGAATCAGCCCTGAAAGGGCGGCGCAGGCTGCGTCGCCACTTCAGGGCTGGTTTCCCAAATGTTCATGATCTCAGGGCTCACGCCCTGGGCTTTCCTGCCCCGCCACTTCGGGGCCTAATCACTTGATTTGGCGGAACAAACAGGTGATCAGTTCCTTCTGTTTTTGATGGTTCTGACATGGTCCAGGGTCGCGAGGAGGTTCTTTTTTAGCTCTGGATTGCCTGGTTCTTCTGCCAACGCCCGGGTCAGGAGGGCTTCGGCTTCGTCGTAGGCTCCCTTGGTGATATCCTGTGTCGACAGATTGACGAGAGCTGCAAACTCGTAGGGGTTCAGTTCAAGCGCCTTGCGGAGTTCCTCGATGGACTCGGCCCGCCTCCCTCGCTCGTCCAGCGTCTGTGCGATGGCAGTGTGAACAAAGGCGGCATGGGGGGAGTTCTTCAGGGCGTTGTCCCAAAAGCTCGCTTCGTCCCTGAAGTCGCGGCTGTGCAGCGTCGC
>JBEKYG010000460.1:0-4918 GCA_049511215.1 Acidobacteriota bacterium
GTCCAACGGGCAGGCCATTGAGTTTATTCCAATGCATTCCAATAACAATAACCCTGACTTCGACGGCGACGGCAAGAGCGATATCGGTGTCTGGAGACCGGGCTCCGGAGTATGGTACGGTATTCCCAGCAGCGCTCCCGACACCTTTACTGCCATTTCATGGGGTGTTTCCGGCGATGTTCTGGTTCCCGGAGATTACGACGGGGACGGCAAGACGGATATCGCTGTTTGGCGACCCAGCAATGGGTTCTGGTATATCCTGCCGAGCAGTGCTCCGGGAACCTATATGGTCCAACAGTGGGGGATATCGACGGATACGCCGGTTCCAGGTGATTATGACGGCGATGGCAAGACGGACATTGCTGTGTGGAGGGCCAGTACCGGCACCTGGTACATTCTTCCGAGCGCTGCACCCGGAACCTATATGGTCCAGCAGTGGGGGATGTCAACCGATATACCGGTTCCAGGCGATTATGACGGCGATGGCAAGATGGACATTGCCGTGTGGCGGCCGAGTACGGGCGTGTGGTGGGTATTGCGGAGCAGCGCTCCAGGAACGTTCACGAGCACGCAATGGGGCGTGGCGACCGACACTCTGGTGCCGGCGGACTACGATGGCGATGGCAAAACGGACATTGCTGTGTGGAGGCCCAGCACCGGGACCTGGTACATTCTCCCGAGCTCTGCACCTGGAACCTATCCAAGCAGGCAGTGGGGCCTGCCGACCGACTTGCCCTTGTCCATTCCGCCCTGGATGCGGAAGATCCAATAGGCGGGAAAGGGGAATGGGGACGGATCTGGGGAATGTGTTGATTCTTTGATAGATGACGGCTACGCAGAGGCATAAAATCGTTCTCAGCCGAGGTTCTTGACCTCGCTTTCTTGGCTTTCTTGTTGTAAGCCTTTACGGGAAGGGAAGCGGTTATTCGTGGATCCTGAACCGCTCGGCTGCGGCGCGAGTTTTGCCTTCGGCACCCTAACGGACGGCCCATCCTCGCCCCACAACAAAAAACCTGCCGCAGATTCCACCGATTCTCCCATTTCATTTTTTCTGAAATAGAACGGCGCCAGGCGAAACAATGTTCACATCGGAGAACCGGTGTGAACCACGATGCACTGTTCAAGCTCCTCCTGAAAACCCCCTCCATCCTCCAGGGATTTTTCGAGGCATTCCTCCCCGCGACGTCAGGACTTATCGATTTCGGAATGCTGGAATTTGTCGACAAGGAACGCTTCACGATTGACGGGAAAAAACGGACAGGCGACCTGCTGGTCAAGACTCGCTTCCACGGACAGACGGCGGGTTTTTTGATCCACCTGGAGCATCAGGCCCAGCCCGATTGCGATCTGGGCAGGCGCATGCTGGAATATTTCATGCTCGACTGGCGCGCGTATGACCTCCCGGTCTATCCGATTGCGGTCTTGAGTCATAAAGGCCCGGGATTCGGGAGTCCCATTCCGCTGGCGGTGGATTTCCCGAACAAAAGAGTGCTCGAGTTCGACTTTGATGTAATCGATCTTCCACGCTTGGAGGGCGAGTCCTATGTCAAAATGCGCAATCCCGCCGCACTGGCACTGGCGGCCAGGATGAAGTTCAATAAGGACAACAGAATGGGTCTGATCAGCGAATTTGCGCTAACCCTGGCGCAGATGACGATGCCGAGAGCCGTACATCGTATGGTCGCCGGGTTCTTTTTCGTTTACCAACAGTTGAGTGCAGCCGAGGCTTTGCAATTGCGACAGGAGATCGGTAGAATTGAATCATCAGAAATGAGACATCGAATCATGCGACTCACTAATCCATGGATCGAAGCGGGAAAGCAAGAAGGTCTGCAACAGGGTCTCCACGATGGCCTCGCCTTAGGCCGGCAACATGAAGCGGCGGCGCTTGTGCTTCGCCAGCTCACACGTCGTCTGGGAGCTTTGCCTTCATTCCAGGAAAAGGCCATCCGAAAGCTCCAGCTCTCGGAAATCGAAGCGCTGGGAGAAGCACTGCTCGAGTTTACTTCGCGCGCTGATCTTGGTCGCCGGCTGCGCCGAAACCGATAGCTAGAAATGGAGTCGGGTAGCGTCAGCTCGGCGCCAAGCCTTGACACTTTCGCTCATACGAGCATTAATCATCACCGAAAGCAATATCCAAAGGGCCCCTGATTTGGTGATCGAAATCCTCTCTCCGGGAACTCGCCGAACGGATGAGGTGATCAAGCGAAAGCTCTATGAACGATCGGGTGTCGACGAGTACTGAATCGTGGATCCGGAATTGGAAACGGTGAAGGTCTATCGACTGACGGACGGTAAATTTGAACGGACAGCAGAACTCTCTAAAGAAAACTCCGACATCCTGACAACTCCGCTCTTGCCCTCGCTGCAAATTCCCCTGACCTATCTCTTCGACTGAGGCTCACGCGGCGTGGCAGGAACGCTCACGTCCTGCGCGAAGCGCAACTTCGTCTTCTGTCGCCAAGATCTCATTTGAGTTCCTTCGTCCGCTCCTCTCCCAAATACGGCGTGATTACTTGCGGCAAGAGCTGCGTTCCACTATCCGATCTCGATCCGCCTTGCCTCAGCTTCAGCGGCCAACTGAGCCGGATGCCGATCTTGGAGACTAGGCAAGGGCTGCGCCCTTGATATCCCGCCAAAAAGCGGCGGGATAATGAAGCCAGAAGTCAGGAGCCAGAAGGGATCGGTGCAGTGCTTGGGATCGCCAGCTGCTTTGAGCTCGACATGGAGATTCCGGCTTCTTGCTTCCGGCTCCAGGCTTCTAACGAGAATAAAATTCTCGTTGCGCGGCGCATAACGGTCTAAAGCAAAATGCTGCTCACGGCATATGAAAACAACGCTCGTGATCGGCGACCAAGTCATGAAGCGCCTCAAGCAGGAGACCGCCCGCCAGAGAAAAACTATCTCAGAACTGGTGGAGTGCGCGCTGCACCTGCCGCTCGCCAAAAACACTCCGAGACCCAAGCTCAAGCCCCTTCCCGAGTTTGACGGCCGAGGCTGCCTCGTCGAGATCAGTGTTCGCGATCGAGCGGGCCTTTCAGTTTGGCTCGAAGCTGCTTCACCTCTTCGCTGCTTTCGAGCTTGGGGTCCAGCTGGAGGGCGCGAGAAAGTTCCACACTCGCCTGCAGTATCTGGCCAAGGTCGGCGGAGACGATCGCCAGATGCAGGTGAATGTCTGCATTTTGTGCGCCGGCTTGCACTGCAGCCGCCAGGAGTTCGTTCGCCTTCTCATTGTTTCCCAGGAGATGGTATATCCATCCCAACGTGTCGGTTATGTTCGGATTTCCCTTGGCGAGGCTGTAGGCTTTCTCGGCGAGCGGCAGAGCATCCTTGGCTGAATTGCGGCGCACCGCCAAGCCATAGGCCAGGTTGTTCAACGCAAGCACAGTATCGGGGGCTAATTCCAGCACTCGCCGATAGCGCTCAATCGCTTTATCATACTGCTTGTCCGTGTCGTACATGGTGGCCAGCAGAAACTGAGCGGCCACCAGGCGGCTATCGAGCGAGGTGGCAGCTTCCAGGGCCTGTCTCGCCCCGGCGACATCCTGTTTCGCCATCCGCGCCTCGTATCGGAGCAGCTGTTTGATCGCGTCCGGATGGACACCACCCTGCTTGACAAACGATCCCGGCGACAGGCGCAGCCGGCGCTCGGAGTAGTAGCCTGGGAACTCCGTCTCGGGATCGATTCCCTTGTCAATCTGCTGGGGAGTCAGCGACTTGGTTCTAAACGGCGCGCACAGCGGGTCCCCGACCACAACTGTTTGCCAGCTGAGATACGGCATCGCGAGGTAGTAGGATTCAATCAGATTGAAGCCGGATAAGTAGGCCGGGAATAGTATGTTGGGCCGGATCGTCGCTTCGAGGAATGGTTCGGCTACGTGGCCGGCGATGCCCGTGATCCCGTCGCGAATCAGATCTCCGGCCATGGATTGCGGAGATCCCGCAAACCTTGGGCTCTTGTCGTCCCACGGGCCGACTTGCCAATCCACAGGAGGTTCATCAAACGTTCTCCCGTCCGAGCTGACATACATCCCGGCGAGAGCGCCCGGAACAAAACCGAGACTAAAATGGCGGATCCGGATGGCTGGGTCGTTCGAGCCCCAGGAGTAATATCCTAAGACGCCGGTTTGGTCCTTCAGGACATTGTTGTTCGAATCGAGGACGAGACGTTCCGTGAATCCGTTGGCACGCATCCAATCGGCGGCAGCCTGCAGCCAATCGTCGCCTTTGTCATTCGCGGAGCCCTTCTGGTCCAGGAGGATCTTCCCCTCCTTGGCAGGGGCAAAACCCCGGTCGATCAAGCCGCGGATGTCCGCGCTGGTGTAACCATCAAGCCGGCTGACCAGATAGATGTCGAAGGTTTCGTGACAAAACTGCGAGGCTCGAGCTACGGGAGCATTACCGAGAAAATAGGGGTTGTTGATGCGGCCGGCTGTCGGGACCTGCTGGCCCAGAAGCTTGCGGTAGAGCAGCGTAAGCTCGGAGTCGACGCTCGCGATCGTGCCGTCTGCGCCCGAAGTACCTTGCACTCTCAGCGGAATCCCCTTGGTGAGAACGATGTAGAGGATGCGATCCTGAGCGGAGTTTGCGCCCAGCCAGGCGGCAATCGGGGCCTCGATTTGATTGGCGAAATCCTGCCGGGAGATTTCGTCGGCCAGAGTAGTCCGAATACGCAGAATATTCTGCACGGGGACGCCGCGCTTCTGCGCGTAGTATTGGCCCACTTCGAGCGATGTGGGACTGGATTCATTGAGGACGAGGAGGATGTTCTCGGGGGACTGGGCGCGCGCGACGGCGGCAAAGATCAAAAACTGGAGCAAAAGACTCACGGTTCGCATAGAGTATCCCGATCAGAGTAACTATTATGTATTATCTAAACGCAAAGGGCACAGAGAAAAAATGAACTTCAAGCACCCGA
>JBEKYG010000461.1:0-4896 GCA_049511215.1 Acidobacteriota bacterium
CGCGGCGGTCGGCTTTGTTGCTGTGTTTCTGATTGCTGTCTTGGGTCTGGCTGGGCCCACTCCTGGCGATTCGATCCGCTGGGCATTATCCGGCCTCTCCAATACGACGGTCTGGCTTATCTTCGGTGCGTTTGTGATTTCGCAAGGATACGAAAAAACGGGCCTTGGGAAACGGATTGGGCTCGTTTTGGTCCGGACCATGGGGAAACGGACCTTGGGGCTGGGCTACGCAATCGCTTTTGCGGATTTGATCCTCGCCCCATTACCCCCTCTAACACGGCGAGGAGCGCGGGCACAATCTTCCCGATCGTTCGCCATCTTCCTGCTCTCTACGGTTCGTTTCCCGGAGAAACCTCTCGCAGGATCGGCGCGTACGTGATGTGGACGGCCTTTGCCTCGACGTGTGTCACCAGTTCGATGTTCATCACTGCCCTGGCTCCAAATTTCCTGGCTTTGGAACTTGTGAGCAGGACGGCGAAGCTGGGTCTCTCCTGGACGGAATGGTTTATTGGTTTTATGCCGGCAGGTCTCATGCTGATACTGGTCTTGCCGTTCCTCATTTACAAGATCTACCCGCCTGAAATTCGATTTAGTCGGGAAGTTCAATCCTGGGCAGCCCAGGAGCTACAGAGCCTGGGCAGATTGACTGTGATGGAGCTGACGATGGCTTTGTTGGCCATGCTGGCGTTGGCTCTGTGGGTTTTCGGGGGAAGGATCATCGACCCCACCACCGTCGTCGGAGTCATCATTTCTCTGATGCTCATCACCGGAGTCATAAGCTGGGACGAGGTTCTCGCCAACAAACATGCTTGGAATGTTCTGATCTGGTTTGCGACTCTCGTCGCCCTCGCTGACGGCCTGAATCGGACGGGATTTGTCGCTTGGGTCGCCAGGAGCGCGGCAGCCCACCTGACGCGATTTTCCCCTCTCGTGGTGATGGTCATTCTGGTCGCGGTCTTCTATTTGATACATTACCTGTTTGCCAGTCTGACGGCTCATACTACGGCTGTGCTGCCCGTGATTCTTGCAGCCGGCATTGCGGTCCCGGGGCTTCCTCTCAAGCCTTTCGCCATGCTGCTCTGTTATTCGCTCGGAATCATGGGGGTGCTCACTCCCTATGCTACAGGTCCCGCGCCAGTCTATTTCGGAAGCGGGTACGTGAGCCGTAGGGATTTTTGGACGTTAGGTCTGATCTTCGGGACCATCTTTCTCATGGTCCTGCTGGGCCTTGAAGTACCATTTCTCTTATCCATTCACTGAGCTATTCTGGAGATTCCATCATGGAAATTCCGCGCGAAATCGATGGATCTTACTTCCTGGCGAGTTCGAAAGGCTGCTGATTATGAAACGAGTTGCGACCGCAGTGATTCCCGGAGATGGCATTGGAATCGAGGTTGTGCGCGAGGCGCGTCGAGTCTTGGATGTCATCTGTGAGCTTGATGGAGGTATCAGCTTTTCCTATGCAGAATTTCCCTGGGGCTGCCGGTATTACGCCGAACATGGCAAAATGGCGCCCAGTGGATTCCTCGATACCTTGCGGGGATTCGAGACCATCTTCCTGGGCGCGGTCGGTTTCCCGGGCGTACCCGACCATGTCTCGCTCTGGGGACTGTTATTGCCGATTCGGCGGGGATTCGAGCAATACGTCAATCTGAGGCCTGTCCGTATCCTCCGCGGCGTGACGAGCCCGTTGCGGGGACGAAATCCCGGAGACATTGATTTTGTCGTCGTTCGCGAAAACACCGAGGGGGAATATTCGAGCAGCGGCGGGCGCGTCCACAGCGGTTTCCCGCATGAGCTGGTCGTCCAGAATGCAGTGTTCACGCGCCTTGGGACAGAACGGATCATCCGATACGCGTATCGCCTGGCCGAGAACACGCCACGCCATCGGCTTTGCGGCGCAACCAAGTCAAATGGCATCAACTGGTCCATGCCCTTCTGGGATGAGCTCTTCAACGAAATCGGCACGCGCGAGTTTCCTCACGTCGATCGCAGGCTGGTTCATGTTGATGCGCTGAGCGCGTTCTTCGTGCTGAAGCCGAACGAGTTCGATGTCGTGGTGGCATCGAACTTGTTTGGTGACATCCTGACGGATCTCGGCGCTGCGATTATGGGGGGGATCGGAATCGCGCCCTCCGGAAATATCAACCCGGAGCGCAAGTATCCGTCTCTGTTCGAGCCGGTCCACGGATCCGCTCCTGATATCGCCGGCAAAGGCATTGCTAATCCGATCGGGCAGATCTGGTCCGCAAGCCTGATGCTCGATCATCTGGGTCGAGCGGACCTGGGAGGACGCCTGATAAGCGCAGTCGAAGACGTACTCGAAACCACGCCGATCCGCACGCCGGATTTCGGAGGCCGGAGCACGACCGTCGAAGTAACCGACGCCATCATAGAGCGTCTAAGAAAATATTCTTGGTAGCGACAGCGAAATTGTTGCGTGAGGAATTGGGCCGACTTTGACAACTGGAGCCTGAGACCTCCGTAAGCTATGGATTCGACGTTCGAGGATGCCAAAAGTCTTCACCACAGAGCTGAAGCCTGGGTAAGGGCCTGTCAATGAATAAGGTTTGCACTTTGCTGCTGCCCCCAGGCCCGCTGGCAAGGCGCGAGCGGCGAGCATACCCGCTATGGCATGTAAGGAGCGAGCGACGCAGCCAGCGGGCCTGCGGGCCACAGCCCGAAGGGGCGCGGCGGCGGGCGGGCATCTGCGGCGTTGCCGCTCCTCGACGATGTCACCACATCGCCTGCGTCGCGGCGCCTTGCATCTGCCCGCCCGGCGCTCGCGCCAAAGTGTAAGCGTTATTCATTGACAGGCCCTAACCATAAACTGGCCCTGATGTTTCTTGCCATTCATCATTTGCTGGGTAGATCGACAAAGCAGGCTGCCCTTGTCTACATACGGATCCGTGGATCATGAGGCAGGTCTTCACTGTGAGCACTTTTGGGAATGCCCTTGTCGAATCGGAAAGACTTACGGGAGCGAAAATGGTGAAAATCGTCGAAAATCGCGCTCAGTTGTCGCAGTCGGATTAGGCCAGTTGCGTAATGGATGGGGACAAAAAGAAAATGGCCGCTGTAATTCCGATTCCTTGACCCGACCCTTTCGATATCCCCTATCCCGTTGCCCGGGATCGAGCATCAGCCAGAAGGTGCTACCCGTTATTGGATTTTTCTCCCAATAACACCAGCCGGCGATTGGTTTCCTCCGGTTGGCTCCAGCCTCCTAGTGCAACGAACAAACCTGTTAAGCCCGTCCGTCACTCTTCTGCCGGTGTTCAAGGTCACGCTAACTACAGCGACCGTGAGGAACTTTGACAGATGTGTCGAAGTGCGTCAATAGATATTTTATAGGGAATTTTTTTCCACAAGATATCTATGTACGCAGCCAAGAGATCCGGTTTTATATTAATTTGGAATAGTTTCCGTTGATGGAAACCATCGCTTTAGCAGACACCGATATGTGTTTTTAAACCACGTAATTTCATTAAGATATATCCATTTCGGGGCCTTAGTGCGTCAGCAGAGCGCCTGATAGGATCTCGAATATCGAGGGAAATTCAGATCGCTTTCAAACAAGGATGCGCACCGTAAACTGTCCGCTTTGCAGGCGCCGAAGGCGAATCGCAGTGCAGGGCAGAGGCCGCTTTGGAATCTCGTGGAACTCAAGTGCGGCCGGCGAAATAATGGCCGGCCGGCAGGTATCTCTCCCGGGCGCGCGCGACTGCATGGAACACGTCTTCGGGAAAGGTTGTTTTCCCCGCGTTTCATGCGCATTTTCATGACGGAGGCGTATAATGCTGCGTGCGGTTGCTTCTTTGCATTCACTGAGACAGGGCCGCGCCCAGGTTAGTTGGAGTCAGTTTCTGTCGCGATACTGATTTCGCATAGGGATTACGCTATCACGACTGGTATGGGCGGCCGGCTGGCCGCCCATACCAGTGCCGCACCGATTGGTGCGAACTTCGCGACAGAAACTGATTAAGTTCGTTCAGGCCTCTGGCGACCCTTGCCGTTTCGCGATAGCATTTGGTTGACCCGGACGCGGCACTACTCAAAACCTCGCAGTTCCCAGATTCATTCGGATTCGATATGTTATTGGAAGATTCAGGTTGCCAGGAAAAGGTCGGGCTGGCCTTCTGGATGGCCCGCGTGGAACAGGAATGTGAGCGCGTGGGCCGGGACTTTGCACCCGAACCCGTCCACGATTTGCGCGTGGCGTTGCGCCGGTGCCGCTCCATCGCCGATGGTTACATGACCTATGATCCCAACCGGGCTTGGGAAGAAATGATGAGGGAGGGGAAGACCCTTTTCAAGAGCCTCGGTGACTTGCGGGACACACAGGTAATGGCTGAATGGGTCCAGCTCCTGGCAGTGGGTCAGGATGCGCCAGGAAACCCCCTCACCGACTACCTGGTAATTCGTGAGAAGCAGACGAAGGAGGACGGATATCAGGCTCTGCAGAAATTCAACCTGAAGAGGTGGGCTTTATGGAGCAAGCAGCTCTCGAAACGTGCCGGGCACATACCGCTGGAGGGGATCGTCTTTCAACATCTGGCACTCGTTCGCTGGCAGCAGGCCTATGAGCTTCACCATCAAGCCTTGCGCAACCGAAGCCAGGTCTCGTTTCACAGATTGAGGATAGGACTGAAGAGATTTCGCTACACGGTGGAGAACTTCCTGCCTCAGCTTCATGAACGGTGGGGCAAGGATCTGAGGGAACTCCAAGATCTGCTCGGAGAACTGCACGACCTGAATGTCCTTTGGCATACCGCGGTGAGCGTGGGCGCCGTCAAAGAAGCTGGAGCCCGAGCCGTCTGGCGATCACGGATCGCCGAGGCGCGTCAGCAGCGACTCGACCAATATCGGCAGAAAATGCTGGGCACGGCCTCGCTG
>JBEKYG010000462.1:0-4879 GCA_049511215.1 Acidobacteriota bacterium
CCCCTCGCCAGCGCCAGATGGACCGCCTCGCTCAGGGTGAGAACGCCACCTGGGAGGGCTGACTGCTGACCCATGTTCTCCAAAGCTAAACCAGAGGCGCAAACTGCCAGTAGAGAGATGAGAACCTTGAGAAGGCTATTCATAGCGCAACTCCTCCGTCATGTTCATGGGATTTGCCTGATTTGTGCCAGGGCGTCCTTGGACTTGGCGTGATCAGGATCATAACGGATAGACGCCTCGAACGCCACGCGGGCCTCTGCCTGCTGTCCTTGCGTCAGATAGGCGCGCCCGAGCCAGTAGTAGACGTCCCCAAACTCCGGATCGTCCTCGGTCAGCGGACCCACGGCCAGATCCTGCAAATCCTTGAGCGCATCGGAAACGTTCCGATGCAACTCAACTTGTGCTCGGGCAAGACACAAGCGGGCTTCGTGGTTCGAACCGGCCAGGGATACGGCTTGACGCGCGGCGGCTTCGGCTTGTTCTAAATCGCCGCGCCGCAAGAGAAAGCCCGCCAAATCCGCGTAGGCGTCGGCATCCCGCGGAAACTTCAGCGTTGCTTCGGTTAGTTCGGCACGCGCCCGACCCCAGTCCTGGGAGTGTTCATAGATTTCTGCCCGCGCAGTATAGCCATGACGCGGCGACAATTTGGCGATCTCCCTGGCTTGGGCCTCCGCCTTTCCCTTGCCGCCCCCGACCACCCACGGAGCCTGAACATAAAACTCGAGCAGGTCGAATCGGATATCCACGTTTCCCGGGGACAATTGCGCGGCCGTCTCAAACTCCTTCCGCGTCCTCCGCGCCAGGGTGAAGGCGCTTCCAAAAAACGCGTGTTCCGCTTTCTTGCCGCAAGCACGGGCCAGCCAGAGATGATTCAAGCTGTTCTTGGGATCGATCTCGACTGCCTTCTCGAACTCCAGAACGGCGTCATCCCAACAATGCTGCTTCAGGTAGGTCTTGCCACGCCAGGTATGGAGGTTGGCATCTTCTGGATTCTGCCGAATCAGACCGGATAGAACCGAAGCCGCTTCCTGAAACTTGCCGTGCTGGTAAAGATCTATGGCAGCGTCGACACCTTGAATCGGCAAGGACAAAGCTGCCAGCATGCTGAACAGAATCACAGTTTTCATAACCCAAGGATACCAAATTCCTCCCTGGTACCGGCTGAGTTTTCGTCAGCCACCGGATGTGCCGGCATACGATGTCAAGGTGATCAGGCACAAATCAGTGGCCGATCACATCAACACTGAACTTCTTTACACACGACGCCGGCGGCCCTATGCTTCCGTCCATGCTTTTAATAGCAAGCGCGCTGGCGGAGGAATTGGAAACGATACTGAACCTGTGCAGCCACAGGAGCAAGGTCCGGTGCACCGGCATTCCGATCTGGCGCGGGATGCGTGCTGGAAAAACGCTGCATCTCCTCAAGCTCGGCGCGGGGCCTGTGCGTTCGGCCTCAGTGCTCGAGCGTGCACTCGCCGGGTTGCAGGTTACGAGGATATTGGTCATCGGCTATGCCGGCGCGCTCGACCCGGACTTGAAGCAGGGGGAACTGGTTGCGGTGGACCGCGCCGATCTGCTCTCCGAGGAATCCTGGGGTGCCCCTTTAAGCGAGATTGGCCTTGGCGGCAGCTGGCCGCTACCCGATGCAGAGTTGCTCTATTCCTTGGCACGCGCCGCTGGGCTGCCGGCGCGGCGCGGCGCCGTTTTGACCTCTCCTTGCATCATCGGCGCTCCGGAGCAGAAGCGCATGCTGTTCCAGAGATTCCATGACGCCATCGTCGACATGGAAACAGCGTCGCTGGCCCGGCTAGCCTCGACTTTGGCCGTTCCCCTGAGCAGCGTGCGCGCCGTGAGCGATGTGGCCGACGATGACCTCTTCGCCTTTCTTTCCTACGATCCTGACTCCGGCTCCTTCCACCGCGCCGCGAAGACCCTGGCAGCAGGCGGTTGGCTGCGCCGGTACAGCCAATGGCGCCAGTGCTCACTGGCGGCGCGTCAAAGCCTCAGCCGTTTCCTGACCTGCTACCTCGACCAAAGGACGGATGACGAGTGACCAGTTTTTCGATCGCCCATCGTCAATTCTTCACGATTCTTTTCTCTCGAGCGGAACGAAGCGCACTGGTGGGCTCGAGGAGATCTGTTCGCGCTCCTTTAGAAGCACTTGGTAGAGGTGTTCCTGGACGCGAACCGGTTCCGCGACACCGGGTCGGATTCTCTCGTAGCTCCCGTCCGGCAGGAGCAGCCGCGCCTTCTGGTCATCGGCGAACTGGGCCTCGATTGCCTGGATCGCGCGTTCCCTCGGAGCTTTTTGAAGGAGTGGAAACATCAGCTCCACTCGACGATCCAGGTTGCGCGGCATCCAATCGGCACTGGAGACATACACCTCGGTATCGCCGCCGTTATGAAACACGAACGCGCGGCTGTGCTCGAGATAGCGGTCGATGATCGAAACCACTCGTATGTTGTCGCTCAAGCCGGGAACGCCTGGCCGCAGGCAGCAAATGCCGCGCACGTTCAGTCTGATGGGAACGCCGGCGGCGCTTGCCGCATAGAGCTCCTCGATGATGGCCCGGTCCACCAGCGAGTTCATCTTAGCGTGGATCGCCGACCTTTGTCCGGAGCGGGCCCGATCCGCCTCTCGCCGGATCAGTGCCAGGATCGACTCCCGCATCCCGATCGGTGCCATGATCAGACGGTTGAACATTGGCGGTTCGGAATAGCCGGTGATGGCATTGAAGAACCCCGAAGCATCCCGGCCGATGTCGTCTGCCGCGGTGAGCAAGCCAAAGTCGGTGTAGAGCCGGGCGGTTCTTTCATTGTAGTTCCCCGTCCCGAGGTGGACGTAGCGGCGAATCCCTTCCGGTTCGCGCCGCACGACGAGCGCTATCTTCGCGTGCGCTTTCAGGCCCGCAAGGCCGTAAAGGACATGCACCCCGGCCTGCTCCAGGTCACGCGCCCAGCCGATGTTGCGTTCCTCATCAAAACGCGCGGTAAGCTCGACCAGAACGGTTACTGCCTTTCCCTTCTCGGCAGCCTGGATCAAGGCGTCCAAGACCGGGGAGCCGGCGCCGCTCGAGCGGTACAGGGTCTGCTTGATGGCGAGCACGTCTGCATCCTCGGCCGCAGTCTGCAGGAACTCGATCACGGGATCGAACGAGTCGTAGGGGTGGTGAAGCAGGATATCGCCCTCGCGGATGATGTCGAAGATGCCGCGTTCCTCAGCCAGGACCGCAGGCGCCAATGGGGGTTGCGGCCAGTAGTGAAGCTTCTCATAGCCCGGCATATCCGCCAGACTCAGCAGCGGGCGTGGATCGAGCGGCCCGCGGACCGGCATGAGCACTGCGTCGTCCACACCCAGTCCCTGCTGGATGCGTTGCAGCAGACCCGGGCTCATCTTCTCCTCGTACTCCAGCCGCATTGGCCTCGCTCTCTGGCGCTTGCGCAGCTCGGATTCGAGCATGCGCACATAGTCGTGCCAGCCCTCATCATCGAGCTCCACCTGCGCATCTCGCGTGAGGCGGAAGCTGGCAACCTCGAGAATCTCGTAGCCCAGAAAGAGCGCTGCTAGCCGGTCCCTGATCACATCGCTCAGCCAGCAATAAAGCAAGGCGCCTCCGTCCGGGAGCCGCGTGAGCCCGGGCATCCGGCCGGGCACCTGAACAATCGCCAGGCGCGTCCCGGCGTCCGGCCTCTTGCTGGAGCGCAACAAAGCGGCCAGATTCAGGGTCAGGTTCGGCAGGTGCGGAAAAGGATCTGCCTCATCGATGGCCGTCGGAGTCAGAACCGGATAGACCTCGCTTTCAAAATACCAGTCCAGGTGCTTTTGCTGTGATGGGCTCAGCTCGCCGGCGTGCAGGATTCGGATTTGCTCACGGGCCAGCGCCGGCATCAGTTCCTCTTGATAAAGGCGCGAGCTCACTTCCCGGAGCGCCCGCGCCTTCGCCAGCACAGCCTCCAGCTGCTCATGGGGGGTCAGCCCTGCGGGATCCGCGCTAAGATTTCCCTCCTCGATGAGGCGATGAATCGAAGCCACTCGCACCATGAAAAACTCGTCGAGGTTGGAGTGAAAAATGCAGTAAAAGCGCAGGCGATCGAGAAGCGGATTCAGCGGATCCTGTGCTTCCTCGAGCACCCGGCGATTGAACTCAAGCCAGCTCAGCTCCCGATTGATAAACTTCTGCGGCTGCGCTGCGTTCATGAGTTGGCCGGTCCTTCACGCACAACGATCCTCTTGCCGAAGACCTGAGTAAAAAAATCGCTCCGGCTGGCTAAGGCCAGCCGTTCCATGGTCAGATCCGACAAATTCTGGGCCAAAAGGACAAGTTGATCCCCTTCTCGAATCACCTTGAAATCGGCCAGTTTCTGCCGGTGGTCCTTATCCAGGGAGTTGGCGACTCTGAGAATGGCGCCGAGCTTGGAGACGATCATGCGTTCGTCACGATCCAGCGCCATGAAAGGTGCATGGCTCTGCTGCGGCAGGGCGCGCCGATGATAGCGGGCGATGTTGGCGATGATTTCGAGCTCCTTGCGCCGCAGGCCGAAGAGGGCCGATTGTGAGATGAGGTAATAGGAGTGCTTGTGGTGGCTGCGCGAATCTATGAACAGCCCGATGTCATGTAGGAGCGCGGCCACCTGCAGGTACAGTCGATGAGTATCCGTCATGTGCTGCTCGGCTTTCAGATTCGCAAAGAGAAGCTCAGCCAGCTCCCGCACACGATCTGCATGACCTTCATCATACTTATACTTCCTGCCGAGGCCGCGCGCCGCGGAGAGGATCTGATGGCTGAGATTGGTCAGGCGGTCTTTTTCCGCCGTCGGCACTAGGTCGAGAAGGACTCCAAGCCGGATACTGGCATCGCTGATAATCACGCTTTGGGCT
>JBEKYG010000463.1:0-4879 GCA_049511215.1 Acidobacteriota bacterium
ATACGATATCGAAGGAGTAAGGCTGGATAATATCTGGCTTACCTACAAGGGCGGGGGCACCCAAGCTGATGCCGCCCGCGTCCCTCCTGAACTGGAGACGGATTATCCGGAGCCCTCGCGCGCCGGCATTATGCCCGGCTACGGGCTTTTCGCGCGCCATGTTCGGAACCTGGAACTGGCAAATATCCGCATGGGTTTTGAGGCACCAGACTTGCGGCCGGCCATGGTGTGCGTCGATGTGGACGGACTCGAGATCGACAACTTCAAGGCGCAGGTCGCGAGCGGCGCGCCCGCGGCCAGATTCGAGACCGTGAATGGACTCGTGATTCGCAACTCGCCGGTGCTTCAGGGCCTGGCTCCAGCAGATAAAAAGTAATCGCAGTGAAGGCAGCGTCGTGCCTGCTGTCTTGGCCCCGATCCGCGCTTATGGAGGACTGGAAGTTATGCGAGGCCATGCAACGACCCAACAGGATTCAACCCCTGGACTGATCTTCTCAGCGCCGTGGCGCGTTACCGCGGTTGAAGTCTTGCCTGCCTATCGGTTGAAGGTACGGTTCATTGATGGTATCGAGGGTGCGGTGGATATGTCTCGCCTGATATTCGATCCAGGGGCCGGAGTGTTCGCTTCCCTGCAGGATCCCGCCATTTTTGGCCAGGCGTTTGTGGAGTCGGGCGCCGTTACCTGGCCAGGGGAGCTCGACCTCGCCCCGGATGCTATGCACCAGGAGATAAAGGAAAACGGCGAGTGGTTGTTATAGCTGCCAGATTTAACTGACGAGCCCAACCTGGATTTCTGATTTTCGATCACCGCCCTAGCTGCAAAGTCTGGGACGTAAATTAATTATTTGCGGAAAGGCGCCGGGATCGGCGACCACAATTGCTGGCCACTTATTTTTCATGTCCATCTGTTCAGTGACCGGCGATCCGCTCGCATCGGCTACTTCCTGTTGGGGGCAAGGCGCTTGAGTTCCTCGAACCAGTTCTGGACGAGGATCATTTCGGTGACAGGCTTGGGCTTCCTCTGTTCCAGTTTGACCATCAGGAATCGCTGTCCATCCTGGGACAGGTCATAGCAGCGTATGGGATTTCCCGGCGAATATCCGGGCCGCTCAAAAAGCAGGCGCGGCTTGTCGGTCGAAAAGCCGCCGTCAGTCCGGACGTCCACGGCCCACACTTGATCTTGCCATCGGTAGAAAAGCTGTTTCCCATTTCTTGCCCACAGCGGTTGGACGCCCCCCTGGCTGGATACCTGGTATTTCATCCCTGGGCCGGGAAAGGGCCGCACGTAGACCTCGTCGAGCTTTGACTCATCAGATGAATAGGCCATCCAGCGACCGTCGGGCGAGAACTCGGGATAACGCTCACTGAATTGCGAATTCAGGTAAGGCCACACGCGCCCTGAACGGGCTTCCCGAAGAAGGATCTTGTGGCCGGTATCTAAGGTGCCTTGCACCAGAGCGAGCGTTTGCCCATCCTTAGACCATGATCCGGGGTCTTGTTCGTATTCGCTTGTTGTAAGGCGTTCCATCGGCGAGCTGCCATCGTAAGGTTGCGAGAACAGGCCCGAAGCCGTGGATCTTTGCAATCCGAAGACGATCCGTTTACAGTCGGGAGTCCATATCGCAAAGGTAGCCCTTCCTTCGGCGGTCAGCCGACTGTTCGTGCCTGTATTCAAGTCATATACAAAGACCTGCCATTCTCGCCCCGCAGTTACGTAAGTAATTCGTTGGCCGTCCGGTGAAAGTCGGGGAGCGAAAAAGGGCAACTGCAAGGACGCGACGGGCTGCTCTGTCCCTCTCTGATCCACCCAGACCAGCGAACTCTGCCTGTCCTGAAGTATGCCACCCGCTGCGTAGATAAGCTCTCCTGAGTCGGAAACGTTGAATTGGCCAGCACCCGTGTTGTAGCCGCCGCTTGTGCTAAAGGCTTGCATGACGTTGTCCACGAGGGGAGACGGTTCTCCGATCACTTCCAGCCTGGCCGGATCAAATCGCACCGCCATGAGCGTGCCCTGCCTCAGGAACACCAGATGTCCCGTGGGAATATACCTGGCATCAGCGCCGTCTTGTAGCAGGACATGCCACTTGCGGGTGTCGAGCCGGAGCATGGCAAGCCAGGGTTGTGAGTCCATATTGTGTCTCATTACGGTGAACAGCACCGCCTTGCCATCGGGAAGCCAGGAGGGCAAGCGATGGCCGAATTCATCCCGCTTCGGGTCAGGCGTGGTTAGGCTCTCCGGCTTTCCGCCGTCCGCCGAGACTCTTGAGAGACCAGCGGCTACCCCACCGGCAAACACGATGCTGTTATCAGGACCCCAACTTGCTCCATAAGTGTAGATTGAGGCGGCGTCCCACAACGTAGCGGATACACCACCTTCGACAGGAACCTTCTTCAGCTTGCCGTCTGCCCAGAATCCCACCCAGCGGTTGTCGGGCGAAAGGAAGGGGTTGATGCCGCCTTCCGTCCCGTTGATAGGCTTGGCTTCCGCTTGATCCATTCTCCGCAGATACAACTGAGGCTTCGCTTGAGGGCTGGGATTCTCCTCAATCGCGCTGTAGACAACGAACCTGCCGTCGCCGGAAATGGCCATGGCAGTCAGGTTCGGGCGTTGCAAAAAAAAGGGGTTGCGCTTGCCGTCTAGCCAATGGCCCGGCTCCACCTTGATTGTTGATGTGATCACTGAAGCAGCAGAAGGAGTGGTCTGAAAATACTTCGTCAACAACCAGCCGATGAGGATGCCGGCGAGAAGGATGACAGCCGCACACGCAGCCGGCCACACGAGTGAGAATCGCCGAGGAGTAGTGAGTGCTTCGGAGGGAGGAGCCGCCGGTGCTTCAATTTCGAGCCAGGCGTCGCCGATGTCGCGGAGGCGGAGGCCAGGGTCTTTCTGGAGGCATCGTCGCAGCAATGACCGCACCATCGCGGGGGTCTCGGCCGGGAGCAGAGTCCAGTCAGGCTCGCTTTTCAAAATCGACGCGACCGTCTCGGTCATCGTCTCGCCCTGAAATGCATTCCGTCCAGTGAGGCACTCGAACAGCACGCAGCCGAAGCCCCAGATGTCTGCCCGCTTGTCGACCGGCTTTCCCTTGGCTTGCTCCGGGCTCATATAAGCCGCCGTGCCCAGCACCACTCCGGGCTGGGTCATCGTCGCGGTGATCGTCGGCGACTGCGTCTGATCTATCCCCGACGGCTGATCCTGGAACACCCGCGCCAGGCCAAAGTCCAGTATCTTCACCTTGCCCTCCGATGTGATCTGGATGTTCGCAGGCTTCAGGTCGCGGTGGATGATCCCTTTCTCGTGCGCGGCTTCCAGCCCTTCGGCGATCTGGCGGCAGACATCCAGCGCCTCAGCAACCGGCAACGGTCTTTTGGCGATACGCTGCGCCAGCGTTTCACCCGCCACAAGTTCCATCACCAGGAGCCGTTTCCCGCCGGCCTGCTCCAGCCCGTAGATCGAGGCGATGTTGGGATGACTGAGGGAGGCGAGGACTTTGGCTTCACGCTCGAACCGCGCCAGCCGTTCCGGATCGCCGGCGAATTTGTCGGGCAGTACCTTGATGGCGACATGGCGGGAGAGGTTCGTGTCCTCGGCGCGGTAGACTTCGCCCATGCCGCCGGCGCCGAGCTTTTCGATAATCCGGTAGTGCGAGATGATCTTGCCGATCATGGAGAATCCCACCCATGGTACTTCACGCATTGCAATCAGAACGACCCGAAGTGGCTGTCATTATAACTGGCGGGCTCGGCCCTGGGTAGCTGAATTCGTAGCAATTGCACCAATAACATAGTGCGTGTCAGGCAACTATTTCACCGAATTGGCGATCGATCAGGTTCAACCTCGGAAAGATCATCGGGCCATAGTCGATTTGATTGGCAAAGGCGGCCACGTCCGGACTTTTCCTGTCCATGACTGGGTCAAGCATCCTGTTGATGGATGGGTGAATGCGGCGGCTAAAAGCGCCTGTGTGTTGCCGCACCGGCCTCAGGTCAAGGTTGGATGAGATTCAGTTGCTTGAAGTAACCGCGGAAGAATCCTCGGTCGCGGGCCAGCAGAGCATCGGCTTGGACCTGAGCATGGGCCCCAACCAGGAAGTCAGCGATCACTCTCTTGCGGCCGTTCGCGCTCAACCGCGGCCGCGAGCGACTCTGGTGATACCGCCGCCAGTACGAGCCCGCGAGGCGTGCCGCCTCGTCGGAGAGCGGCAGGTACTGAACACCCAGGCTATCCATCGTGGCCTCGAAGGACCCGGCGGATTCGAAATGGGCGCGAACCTCCGCCCACACGACGTCGCTGGCAACCAAGCTACCAGAATCGTAGGCCCGGCGAAGGGCTTCGCGGGACCTGGGCCCGAATGTCGAATCACTCACCAAGACATCAAGCAGGACCGATGTGTCGATCGCGATCTTCATGGCCGCTGCCGACCGCGCTTCCGGCCCACCCTCGGGCGTGACCCCCGCATCTCGTCGAGAAGAACGTCGACGCTCGTGTGGAGCTTCAAGAGCCCGTAGATCTTGTCGACGGGGTGTTCACCAGTGGTGCCTTTGCGGAGCAGGGCTCCCTCCGGACGAGACTCAAAGACGACCAGCGTGCCCGCTCGGAGGCCAAGGGCCTCTCGGAGTTCGGCCGGGATTGTTATCTGTCCTTTGCTGGAGACTCTGCTGCGCATGAAAGGCATTGTAAAGCACAATTAGTAAGGAAGTAAAGCGTACAATATCAACCTGCTGCTGTCATTTTAATCTCCGGTACCGTTCCTTGTAGCCCACATCCTTATACACAAGTGGCGGCGTATAATCGTTTTACCCTTTCGTCGCGCAGTTAGATTTCTTGCATTTGGCCAGTAAATAGCAGCCAACCCAGGGCAAAATCTCTAGCTCTCAT
>JBEKYG010000464.1:0-4871 GCA_049511215.1 Acidobacteriota bacterium
ATCGCGACCATTTACCGCACCCTCGACTTGTTGGACAAGGCTGGTCTGCTTCGCAAGATCCAGTGCCCGGGTGGACAGGTGCGTTACCAGTACAAGCGAAGCGACCAGTCTGAGCACCAATACCATCTGATCTGCACGGTCTGCGGAAAAATCCTGGACTATCGGGATTTCGAGAAGGAGGAACTTGATCTCTTAGATAAAACCGAGGACCTCCTTGAGCGAAAGTCCGGATTCCTCATCAGGGGCCACAGTATTGAATGCTTCGGGCTCTGCAAGAAGTGCCGGCCCGATGGGGCGAGAATTCTGACAGAAAACGAACTCAGCAAATTTGGGTTTGGCAGATCCCCCGCCGGACTTAAAGCAGGGCCAATCCACAGTAAGGAGATCACATGAGAATTGCCATCGCTACGGATCAGGATTTTGTAGCATCCGGTTTCGGCTGTTGTCCGGCGTGCACGATCGTGGATGTCGAAGATGGAAATATCCGCGAGACTTTTATCATCCCCAACCCGGGATCCAAGCATGAATATTGGGCTGAACTCTTCTGCCGGAACGCGATCAAGCACCTGATTGTCGGAAAGATCGGAGCGCACGCGCTGTCGGTAATGAACTGGTGGGGGATCGAAGTCATGGCCGGCGTCCAAGGCTCCATTGACGATGTCGTCCGTCGGTTTGCACGGGGCGAACTGCGATCCGAGGCGAAATCCGACTCCGGAGATTGCGGCTCCATTTCTGCTACAGCATGACTCGGCCGCCAAAAAACCGGATTGGCCTTTCATGATCTCGGATCCTGTACACGGAAAGTTTCACAAAATTGAGGTTCAACGATGGAACAATTGATTTTTTTGGACAATGCTGCCACGACTTTTCCGAAGCCGGAATCTGTCTATACCTTTATGGACCAGTTCTATCGCCGTGCCGGCGTAAACCCCGGACGTTCCGGCTATGATCTGTGCATGGAAGCGGGAGAATTGCTGGATAACACGAGGAGACTTCTCGCCAGGTTCTTTAATGGCAGCGACTTTAACAGGCTCTGCTTCACCTACAACGCCACCGATGCTCTCAACCTGATCATATTCGGCATGCTGGCGGAAGGGGACCACGCGATCACGACCACGCTCGAACACAATTCGGTGTTGCGGCCGCTCTACCACCTTTCTCGGTACGGGGGTGTCGAAGTGGATTACGTTCCTTTCGACGGTGCCGGATTCATCGATCCAGAGGAGATCCGCCACCGCTTCCGCCCGAACACGCGTCTGGTGATTGTCAACCACGGTTCCAATGTCATCGGGACGGTTCAGCCGATCAGGGAGATCGGACGCCATTGCCGGGAACATGGAATACCCTTTGCCATCGACGCGTCTCAAACTGCCGGCCATCTGGCGATCGATGTTGAGAAGGATAATGTGGATTTGCTCGCCTTCACCGGACACAAATCCCTGCTCGGCCCCACGGGGATCGGAGGAGTGTATGTCCGGGAGGGGATCACCGTGCGTCAGACCCGCGCCGGCGGCACCGGAGTCCGTTCAGCACAACGCTTGCACCTGGAAGAGTATCCTTTTCGCCTGGAGTACGGCACTCCAAACATATTGGGGGCCGCGGGGCTTCACGCAGGCGTGAGTTGGATTCAGGAGAGAGGAATCGAGACCATCCATGGACAGGAAATGGCCCTGGCGTCGCAATTAAAGGAGGGGCTGGAGCAGATCGAAGGGGTTCGCCTTTACTGCCAGGACAGCCTCAAAAACCACCTATCGGTCATGAGCTTCAACGTCGAAGGGTTGGAAGCCGGAGAGACCGGAACCATGCTCGACGTCGATCACAGCATCGCCTGCCGCACCGGCCTGCACTGTGCCCCTCTGGTCCACGAGCAGCTGGGCACAGCAAAAATCAAGGGATCGGTGCGTTTCGGCATCGGGCCGTTCAACACCGCGGACCATATTCAGGCGGCCGTGAAAGCGGTATCAGAGATTGCTGCCATGAACATCGGCAGGCGCAAGACTCGTGCAGCAGTTCCCAAAGCGTACCAGCCGGCGGCAAGCGCGTTCGCCCAAGAAATGGCTGCGATGGAAGTGAAAAGCAAGGCATAGGGAAGACCGGCTCTCACCCCTCAAACGAATGAAAGATATTGAACATCTAACCAGGCAGCATAAGAATCAGTTCACGTTAAAGGAATCACAGTATGGAAATGAAGATTAATTTTCCCGGCGGCACTCGCGTCGCAGCTCGCTTCGGAGGATTCACCATTGAAACCGACCTGCCCGCTGACGCCGGCGGCGAAGGATCCGCTCCTACTCCCTTCGAAACCTTTTTGGCCTCGTTGGGCCCCTGTGCCGGCATTTATGTTCTGGGCTTCTGCCGCCAACGCAGCATCCCTGTCGAGGGCATCCGCCTGATTCAACACGCTGAGATCAATCCGGTGACTGGGCTGGCAGAAACCATCTCGCTTGACATTCAGCTGCCGCCTGATTTTCCGGAGGGTTATAAAGCTGCTGTGATCCGTGCGGCCGAACAATGCAAGGTGAAAAAGCACTTTGAGAGCCCGCCCGAGATTGAGGTGGCAACGTCCATCAATCCATCCGTACCTGCTTGAGACTGAGCCCCGGGGAAGCGCCTGCGGGGGCGCCTCTCGGTCCCTCGTGCCGCGCCCGGCGTTGCGCGCTCGCCTAACCGCTCTGCGGCCGCAGAGAAAAATGCCGAGGGACGAGGCTGCGAATCCTGTCATCGAATGCCGCGGATTTTATCCGAAAGTCAGGAAGCGGTACCAGCCATTCACGTCTTCCTTCAGCGCTTCCATGCGCTCCCTGAGCGCCTTATGGTATTTCGCGTTCTCGATGGCAACCGCGCCGAAGTCGGCGAGGGCAAGGGCATAAACTGCCTCTTCCGCGCTGAAGCGCCGCGGCTGCGAAGAGTAGAGGCGCATCACGCCGATCATGGTTTCTTTAAGCCGGAGCGGCAGGACCAGCACCGACCTGATCCCCTCTTTCCGTATCTCGTCCGGGTATTGAAAACCCGATTCTGGGTGTACGTCCGGAACGGCGCGAGGTTGGCCTTCATTCAGCACACGTTGATCGATAGGGCTTTGAGCGACCGTGACCGCTCCCTTCTGCAGGTAGGTCTCGCTCAGGCCATAAGCTGCCGCAAGCTGCAAAATCTCGCGCTTCGGGTTCAGGAGACGGATGGAACCGGCTTTTACGTTGAGTTCCTTGACTGATTCGAGCAGGAGGGTTGTCAGCACATCCTCGAGTTCGAGGCTCGAGTTGATATTCTGGGCGATCCTCTGAAAAGCCTCGAAACAGTGGGCCCGCCGGATGGCCAGGGCGCCGAGATTGGCTACCGCAGCGAGGAATGACTCCTCTTGCGGATTGAAATAGTGCGGTTCCCCCGTATAGACGCGCAATACGCCAATGAGCCGTTCCTGAAGGGATATCGGAACCGCAAGCACGCTCGTGAGTCCTTCCCAGTTTGCGGCCTCAGTGTAGTGGTAATCGGCATCCCGTTTCAGGTCGGTCAGCGCAACGCGAATTCCTGACATCACGGCCCTATCCACACCGCTCCTGGCAACCTCCACGGCACCTCTGGACAGGTATGCCTGGCCGAGCCCATGGGAAGATTTGAGCTTCAACTCCTGCCGCTCCTCGTCCAAAAGCCGCAACGTGGCCGCCTTATAGCCAAGTTCGGTGCAGATCCGCTCGAGCATGATGTCCAGAACTTCCTGCTGGCTGAGGCTGGCGTTAATGGCCTGCGTGAACTCAAAAAGCACATTGACCTCGCGTTGCAGCCACGTTCGATATTCCACGGCAATGCTCCTTTAAAAACTCATCCGGCTATCCCCTGCCGAACAACAGACTGGCAAACAAAACCGAAAGCACGAGGAACGTAATTCCCGCAAAACGCCAATCGCGTTCATGGACAAACGCCGCAAACGAACCCAGGACCCTGAGGATCGGGGTCGCAATCAAGATCAGCAGACCCAGAGCGAGAAAACCGGATGGCCGGAAGGCCATCACATGAGTTACGACTTCGTCGAAACGCGGTACTGCTGTCGAAAGCGCTCGATTTTGGATCAGATCCAACGCAAGACCAAAAAGCATTATTGCCGTGCTGGCTACCAGTCCCACAGTCAGCAACGTGTGAATGATGTCATTGAGCTGACGTCTGTGCCTGAACACGTCGGCTTCTTCGGGGGTGATGGGTATTGCTGCGATCAGGTCATGCAGGTTTGGGGGCACGTAAACCCGCGAGCGCGCCGGGGAAGCTGGGGCGGACGAGCGCCCCTCAAGTGGGAAAAGCGGCTTGCCGGCTTGCTCCTCCGTGACAGGCATGACTATATGAGAACTGGGTGCGGCGGGCGTTGCCGGCTCTTCCGCGTGGGAGCCGGCTGCTGATGCATTCTCTGCAGGGTCGAAATCCTGGCCGGTGTTCTTCTCATCACCTGCCTCAGGAATGCAGTCTTGATCGGATGTCATCCTCGAAAAGTCTCCGCAAACATTTGCACTGCAAAAATAAGCAAAATGGCCTGGAAGATCTGCCTCAGTTTCTGGCTGCGAACGCGTCCTCCGACGCGCGTGCCGATACGCGCGCCCAACAGCACCCCAAGGGCCGTTGGAATCGCGCTGCTGGGACTGATATAGCCGTGCTGATAATAGATCATGGCGCTGGCCGCTGCGGTAACTCCGATCATGAAGTTGCTGGTGGCGATGGAAGCGCGCATCGGAATACCCATGACGAGTGTCATGATCGGCACCTTGACGACGCCTCCGCCTATGCCAAGCAGTCCCGAGATGTTGCCGGCCAGGAAGCTGGCACCCATGCCTAGAGGCAGGTTGTGGATGCCGTATCTCACCACTTCTCCGGTGAGCGGATCCCTATAG
>JBEKYG010000465.1:0-4868 GCA_049511215.1 Acidobacteriota bacterium
CAATGTGAGCCGGACCGAGCGCAATTCCTCCTCCGATATGATTTGATTGACTCTCTTTTTGGGATCTCCGGTCGAGGGCGGGTACTTGATAGGGAGTTTATAAACGCAACTTCTCCAGGCTTCTTGTCCAGTTTTCTTGCTGTGCACTTCCGCCAACAACACTGCTATTGGCTCAGCATTGACAGTTTTATCGGCTACCTCAACAAGAAAGTTCTCATGAAGCCTGAACAAATCGGTGAGACTGATGCGCAACTCGTCAACCATTCCGATCCTGAAATCGCGTCCATCCGGATAACGCGGATCACCCTCGAATTGCATCGCGCACCTCGCAGCTTCGAGGTAGCTAAAAACAAGCGGCGGAAGTCCAGGCGGGCTTTCGTTCTCAATCGAACGATAGCCATGAACGGCCATGACCTTCGTTCCACCGGTGTAATTGAGGCCGATCGAGCCTGATTTGATCGGCTTCAGCTTCTCCAGGATTGAGTTATAGACTTCCGATGCTTTATAGGCGGACTTGACCTCTACATAAGCCGGCTGTCGGCATCCCTGATCCATTAGATACCGTGCGAGACGGGTAGCAACCTCCGCGGTCTGATCGGAATGGACCAAATACAACTGTCCGTCGTTTTTCAGTAACAGTCTCGTTGCTACCCAATCAGGCAAGGGATTAGTGCCGACAAGCAGGAAAAGGTGATCACTTTTCAGTTCTTTCGGAATAGGATTGGTCGACATATTTTAGTAGTTCGGTTGTAGAATTGTGGCCGCTGAGACCATGGGACCCTCTTTCTCGGAGATCTCCGGGGCGCGACCTTACTCAAGCGACAGAGATGGCAGGCTCTTCAGTTTCTCTTCTGTCGTTCGAGGCGTTTCAGGAAAAAATGACAGCTCGGAAGCGACACCATCATAAGCCCTAGGGAGTGAGGGTCAAGTGAATTTTGTGGATTTTGAGGTTTTTTTGGATTCGATGATTGGCTTGCCTGCCTGTTTGCCCAATAATGCAAACGCTTAAGAGCGAAATCCTTGATGGGGCAGCAATCTCACGAGGGCCAGAGCGAGGCCAAACGCAGGTATCGATAGAGGGGATTAACGCATCCATTCCCCAGCACTATCCAGATGAATAACCGACTTGCTTTCGGAATGCATCCTCGCCGCCAAACACAACTGGGATGGCCAATGATTAAAAGCTCTTTGGAACGTATGGGGCCGCGGAAAATGCGCACGATCATCAGCACAACTGGTACTTCGGTCTCCGGTGGAATTCCCTTTGAGGACAAGGCTAACGCGTATCGTCTTGCATTGCGGAGCCGTCTCGGCAAGCTGAAGGAGAACACATCAAGTTGGGAGCGCTTCCTGGATGAATCCTCTGCCGAAACAAAAAGCTTTCGCGCACTACAACTGGGAGGCGGGGACGAGCTTTATCTTTTGCACACGGATACTTCTGAGGGGCAAGTCTGCGCGGAAGTTGTAGCCGAACTTGCCTCGGAGGAGTTCGATGTTGAAGCAAGGTTACGCCGCATAATCGGCCTTCAGGTCAAAAATAGCGTGGTGTTTCGACGGCAGGGAATCAACAGTTTGTTCGCCGTGCTTAAGGACATCACCGGCCCTATCGAGCACCAGCAGGATCACAAAGTCGTCCTGAACATCACGGGCGGATTCAAGTCGGTTGTTCCATACGTGACACTCTTTGGCCTTTTGCACCGATTTGACATCGCTTACATTTTCGAGTTTTCCCCGGCACTCATAACGCTGCCTCCTGTTCCCATCCACTTCGATTTCGAGCGTATCGGTCAAGCCGCCGAGGCCATCCGTCAGATGCAGATTCATGGCGTGATGCAAATCGAGGATTTCTTCCGCCTTATCCCCGGCCTGCCATACGCTGAAAAACCATTTTTCGAATCGCTTCTGGAATTGGAGGATGATGGCAATGCAACCTTGTCCGCCATTGCGCAACAGTTGCTGGTGGCGAGTGAAGAGGATCGACTCACTGTTTTAATTGGGCCACACGCGAAGAGATCATTGGATGATGCCGCGGGAATCGCCCGTATCCAGTTTCTTTTTATGCTTCACCGCGTGCCGGATCCCTTGTGGCGCAAAAGCAAATACCATCGATTCGAGGGCACAGACCTCATGGTCTTCAAACCGGGCGGAACTGGACAGCGAATGGCTGCGTTCATTCAGGGGAGAAACCTCCATGTAGCAGAGCTTTATCGCGATCACGAAACATATGAACGGGACCTTCCCGGAAGACGCCAGTCCGACTATAACCGAAGCGACTTCGAACTCTGGATTCCGCCTCCAGATTCCGAGGTGTTGCCGGAAACGGAAGAGGCCCTCTACGAAAAAACTCTCCACGAGTACGAGAAAAGAGCGACAAATTGTGAAGCAAGGCTCAAAGACTCCGAATCCGCATGGGAAGCAGCCCAGGGCGAGGCTGACGCGCTCAGAGTTCAGTGCTCAGAGCTTGCTTCTGAGCGAGACCGTGCTCGGAGCCAAGAATCTCGTCTAAGCGAAGAATTGAGCCGCCTTGAATTAATGGTCGCCTCGGTTCAGAGCGAACTCCAACTCGTTCGTCGTCCGTGGTGGAAACGATTCATCCTTAGGAAGGGCCGGTCTTGAAGCCCAGGACCGGGGCACAATCATCGTTTCGATGCCTGCCATCAAAACCCTGAAAATTTCTTGGTAAGAAACTCTCCATTGGATCGTTTATGTTAGTGGAGGGCGAAGAATTAGCCCTGATAGTCCGAGTTCGGGCCACCGGACTCGATTCGAGTTTGATGTAGTGTTGTGGCGGCAGTTTCCACCGCCGCGCTGCTCGCGGAAGCAGGCGTCACCCGCGGGCAGCGCCTAATGGACCACGCAGTGAAGATCCCAAGCTTCACTGCTCCTGATGATGTTCGGCTGCCTCTCGTTAGCGGGAGGGCGCCGATCTGGTGGCATCGTAGGCACTTAGCGCAGCCTCCGGTGAAACTATTCAGTTCGTTTCCGCATGTAGTGGGTTCATGCGGGATCGGCATCATCGGGCCATGGGGAGGTGGAGACATGACGCCAGAAACTCCTGCCAAGCGCCGCCGAGGCGGCCAACCGGGCAACAAGAACGCTGAAAGGAACCGTGGAGGCCGTGGTGCTCCAATCGGGAACCAGTACGCCCGGAAGCCACTCCCTTCTGCTGCTGATGAGCTCATTCAGGACTATCCTGCCCCTGCACTTAGCGACTGGATCAAGACGAACAAAGAGAAGATAGACGCCGCCGAATTGCCGCTCCTCAATCACCGGGATCGTGCTTTCTACTCTGTTTTCACGGGACGAACTCCCGAATGGTCATCCGAGAAAAACCTCGAGCTTCGCTACGAACTCTACGAATACCCTCCCGTTTTTAGTGCTTTTGAAGCACGAATGGTCGCTTCGCTTCGTCACTTGAAAGGAGCCTGAACATGATTTGCTCGATTCGAATCCATTTGTCGTACATCCGGCCTCTGGCTCCGCTTGCCGCGCTGATTCTGGCATCATTGCTCACTACGAGTTGCACGAAAGCTCGCAGCCAATTGAGCGCAATGACCCCTATAACAAAAGCTGAATCGGATTCACCTGAAGACCGGATTCAAAATCGTGGGAGCTCAAGCCTCAAGTCAGCCGTAGCCACCGTTCCGGCACAGGCGTTTCCAAGAGAAACCCCCGCACCTCCTTGCTGGATTGTCTATGGAATTGACATCAGCGGCAGCTTTCATTCAATCAACAATGCCTTCGCCCAGGCCGCGAAGCAGGTAGAGCACCACGCCCAACCGGGCGATGTCTGGCTTTTCCGGCTCATTAACAACCAATCGTACGCAGATGAAGCTTCCGTTCTAGTCTTGCGTTGCCCGCCACCGATAGAAGACTCCCCCAACCCGTTCGACCGGCTGGCTAAGCAACGGAAGCAGGCCGCGGATCAGGAGATGGCCCGCCTGCGGGCAGCAGCCGCCCAGTTCTTGCTGCGGTATCAAACAAAGGCCTCCCTCCGCACTGACATTTATGGTTTCTTGGCAAAGGCCGGCGAGCTGCTCGCTGCAGCACCGCCGGGGACACGCAAAATTCTTATTATCGATTCGGACCTGGAGGACAACGTGGCGCAGAACCCGGCGATCAATTTAAGAGGAGTGCGGGTCACCGTCGGATGGTTTCAAGGGAGCGCGCAAGGGAAAGCGACTCAGGACTTGCGGCTATCCTGGGAAACCAAGTTCCGAAAATATGGTGCCACCGATGTGATGTTCGTGGATGCCAGCCAGGCGATGCTTGAGAACTTGGCGTTTCGGTAGGGCATTCGAAAAGCGAGGAATATCCATGATGCTTACGCTGATCATTATAGGGACCCTGGCGGCGATCTTCGTTGCACGGGAAAACCAGCGTATCTCCGAGGCACTCAGTGAGCTGGTCATGTTCCTGGTCCGACCGTTGGGAGTGGTCATGAGCTGGGTAGCGCAGGCCATCGCCCGACTCGTTGCGTTTATCCGCGCGCAATTGGAAGAAGAAGGGCCACCCGCGCCCGCGCAACCCACGCCACAAGAAGCCCCTCCAAATCAGGCTTCGGCAGCCGCTGTTGCTCCCGTTCCGCCGGTGCACCGGCACCATTTAAGCCGCTTCATCGGAGCGCTGCTCCTCACTGCACTAACAGTTCTTTTTGGGGCAGCTGAACTATATCTGAACAAGCTGAGGATCGAGGCGCTGTTGGGTCTCTCCAGAAGCAGCCAGAGCGCCCCTCCGGCATCAGTGGATTTGCTTTCGGCGGGTGCCATGTTAGCAGTGAGTCTTTTTTGGGGCCTCATGCTGATCGATTTGTATCGTGGGACACATTTGTTTCCGTCCCAGTTTCTGGGAAGCATGCGCAAGCCTTT
>JBEKYG010000466.1:0-4858 GCA_049511215.1 Acidobacteriota bacterium
GGTGGTTCTTGACCAGTCGGGAGGGGTGATTCCCGGTGCCGAAATTACGATCAAGAACGACAGTACTGGCGCGGAATTTAAAGCCATCACCGCTGAAAACGGGACCTTCAACATTCCGTCTATTATCTCGGGAACCTATACCGCGACCATTACGGTCCCGAACTTCAAGCAGGCAATCTACAAGGACGTCAAGGTAATTGAAGGCGCTGCTGCAAACCTCCGCGTTGTCCTCGAGGTCGGCGGAAAAAACGAAACCGTCACGGTGCAGGCGAATGCTGAACTGGTGCAATCGCAGTCGGCAACGATCACGACCACGATGAGCATCAACCAGATCTCCACGCTGCCGCTGGCAACTCGCAGCGCGCTCGACTTCCTCATTTTCCTGCCGGGCGTGAACACGACGAGCACGGCCCGCAATGCTACCGTCGCCGGGATGCCCAATGCCACGATCAACATCACAATTGACGGCACGAATACGCAGGATGAATACCTCAAGGGCAGCGTCGGCGGAGACGGCATGTTCAGCATGATCATGCCGCGCATCGACGCCGTTCAGGAAATGACAATGTCCACAGCCACACCAGGCGCCGAGGCGTCGGGTCAGGGCGCGGTGCAGATCCAGTTTGTGACGCGGTCGGGAAGCAACGACTATCACGGAAGCTTATACGAGTATCATCAGAACTCGTGGCTCAACGCCAACACCTGGTTCCTCAACCGCGACGCGGTTCCCACCTACAATGGCACGTCCGTACCCTGTACGGCAGCTCAAATGGCTACCGAGTTCGACAACTGCAAAGCGCATCGCAACTTCCTGCTGCTGAATCAATTCGGCTTCCGCGTGGGCGGACCCATTACGGCTCCGAAGAAACTCTTCGGCCCGCTGGGCTTTAGCGGCAAGGATCGGGCCTTTTTCTTCGTCAACTATGAAGAATCCCGCCAGCCGGCACAGCAGTCACGGACCCGGACAATCTTCAATCCGTTGGTAGACCAGGGCATCTTCCCCTACACCGTGTCGGGCTCGCCCAACCAGCAGGTCAACCTGCTTACGCTGGCAGCGGCCAACGGGCAGACGGCCACCTGGGATCCGACCATCCAGAAGCTGCTTGGCGACATACGCAATGTCTCGAATACCGTCGGGAGTACGAAGCAACAGACCAATCCTGCCTTGATGGATTACGTCATCTCCAACCCTGTCTTCAATCTCCGCAAGTCCCCAGTGGTGCGCGGCGACTTCAATCTGACCAGCAAGCACCGCATCGAAGCGACCTGGTATTTCAACCAGTATGTCCAGGCTGTGGACACTACCAATAGCGCCGACTGGTCCTACCCGGGGTTCCCAAACGTCGGCACCCAGGGCGGGAACCGCTTTTCCGGCTCTGCGGCGCTACGTTCAACTTTGACGCCAAGGCTCGTGAATGAAGCGCGCTTCGGCTTTTTGGGCGGGGGCACACTGTTTTGGCCGGACGTCAATGTCGGCCAGTTTCAGACCACCGGGATTGGCAACCAGGACGGCTTTGCGCTCAACCTCAGCCCCATCAGCAATGCTTACACCGCCAATGGTCCGGAGCGCCGCAACACGCCGAATGAATCCTTCCAGGATACGATGACCTGGTCCCATGGCTCGCACAGCCTCAGCTTCGGCGGCTCTTTCACCAATGTCGCCCTGTGGATACAGGACATTACCTATACTGTGCCGCCTATCACCTTTGGGGTGAACACCACCTACGATCCGGCGCGGTTCATGTTCGACGCGACCAACGGACCAAAGAACTTCCCCGGCTCATCCAGCACGCAGTACACCCAGGCCCAATCGATCTACGCGCTCATGACCGGCCGCGTCACCCAGATCACCGGCAACGCATACCTGAGTGAAACTACCAACAAATACACGTACAACGGGGATTTCACTCGCCGCGGCCACATGCGTGAAATCGGCGCTTTCTTGGTCGATGCCTGGCGGATTCGCCCGGGCCTGACGCTCAACTATGGCCTGCGTTGGGAAGGGCAGCTGCCATTTGTCCCGCTCAACAGTGTCTACACCTATTGCACCGTCGCGGACCTCTGGGGGGTTTCCGGGGCGGGTAACCTTTTCAAACCCGGAACTCTGACTGGCCAGGCGCCGACGTTCAAGCAATACGTAGCAGGCTCCCCTGCCTACAACACCCACTACAAAGGACTTGCTCCGAGCCTAGGCTTTGCCTGGAACCCGAACTCGAAGGGCTTCCTCCAGCGCATCCTGGGCACCAGTGGACAGACCGTGTTGCGCGGCGGTTTCTCGCTCGCGTACAACCGCAATGGGATGTATGAATACGATGATATGTTTGCATCCAACGTGGGACCGAGCATCACTGCTACGCGCAACGTGACCAACGGCAATCTGGTCAGCAATGTCGGGACGGATGTGTGGCCGCTTTTGTTCCGTGACAAGAGCCGACTCGGCCCGCCTCCGTTCGCAGCCGCGCCGGTCTATCCGATTCCATCGACGTCGGTCTCGGATACTGTCACTGTTTTCGATCCCAACTTAAAGACGCCGTACACCCTGTCATGGTCCTTTGGCATGCAACGCGAGATCACCAGGGACATGGTCGTCGAGGTGCGTTATGTCGCCACCCGCAACCTGCAGGCATGGAACTATCGCAATCTCAATGAAACCGTACTGGTTGAAAACGGCTTCATCAACGAGTTCAAGCTGGCGATGGCCAACTTGAAGGCCAACCAGGCCGCGGGCAAAGGAAACACCTTTGCCTATACTGGCGCAACCGGCACCTCGCCGCTGCCGATCACGCTGGCGTACTTCTCAGGGATTGCAGCGGCACAGTCCGGCGATCCTACCAAGTACAACTCCTCCAACTTCACCAGCACTACGTATACAGCCTATCTGGCGCAGTTCAACCCGAATCCGGGCTCCTATGCCAGCGGTTTGTATGGCAACGCAGCGTTTCGCACCAGCGCTCTTGCTGCCGGGTTGCCGGTCAACGAATTTCAAGTCAATCCCACCGTCTCCTCGGGCGGCGCCTATCTCATGACCAACGGCACTGAGAACTACTATGACTCCTTGGTGGTCGAGCTGCGCCGCCGATTGTCCAGGGGGCTGCTGGTGCAGGCCAACTACGTCTATGCCAAAGGCCTCGCGTCGACCCGGGTCTCGTTCCGCTCCCCGTATGTGAAAACCACGGGCGCTACTCTACCCAGTACTTTCAAGGTCAATTGGGTGTATGAACTGCCGGTTGGGGGCGGAAAGGCCCTGTTCGGCGGCAGTCACGGCCTGATTGACCGTGTTGTCGGCGGCTGGGAGTTCCAGGGTACCGGCCGATGGCAGAGCGGCACCTTGCTGAACATCGGCAATGTCCGGCTGGTCGGCATGACGTTGCAGGACCTGCGCAATGCCTCCGGGCTGCGCTACGACAACGCAAACAGGCAACTCTATTACTTCCCCGCGGATATCATCGCCAACACGATCGCAGCCTATAACGTAAGCGCGACCACAGCGACCGGGTACAGCACCTCTTACGGTGTTCCCTCCGGGCGTTACATCGCGCCTGCGAACAGCAACTATTCCGCCAACGGCTGCATCCAGATCGTGGCCGGCGACTGCGCGCCGTATACCAACTATCTCAGGGGCCCGCGCTTCATCAACTTCGATATGAGCGTGGTGAAGAGGATCAGGTTTACCGAGTCGAAGAACCTCGAACTCCGCGCCGAATTTCTCAATGCCTTTAACTTCGTCACCTTCAACGCCGCCACTTGCGCCAGTGTCAGCGCGAGCTGCGGCCAGATGTCCGGGACCCAGAGCGGCCCGCGCTATATCCAGGTCGTTTTGCGCGTCAACTTCTAACCCTTATCCAGTATCCAGGAGAGGAACACGGCACGGCCGTGTTCCTCTCCGCCGTCTCCCCAGACAGACCCCACCCAGCCATTCCATTGAGGATATCGCGCGGCAGGAAGCGACGCGTGAGAGTCCGGCTGATCCTCGGAATCTAAGCGCCATCCGTCGCTTTACTAAGAAAACCGGAAGGGAGATCGCCACGATCCTCGGACGATGTCCTTCGACCATCACGCATGTCTGGGGAGAGGTTCAGATGCGGCTATTGAATGATGATGAGCTGCAGAAAGCCCAGCGATTCGTTGCCTGCCCCGAGTCCTGCGTTTGCGGCTCGAGATTGCGCAGGTGCTCGAGCACGCCCCAACCGGACGGGTGGCTGGCCGACATCCGGATGGCTTACCTGTGACGCTGGGCATCATTGCCGGGATCCGGAAGTGTCCAATTGGGGCAGACTCTGACACTATGGAACTATTCCATCCGCAGCGATTCGACAGGGTCGAGCCGCGATGCTTTGACCGCGGGCCAGGTGCCCGAGAGTAGCCCGATGAGTGCGAACGTGATAAAGGAAATCAGAAAAACGCGGGTGTTGATCACCAGATAAATGTCGCCCTGGTGGCTTTGGTCCTTGAACAGTTCGCTTAGAAAGGGGATCGTGCCGATCCAGCTTGCGAGCAGCATGGCAAGAAGGTAACCACAGATGCCGCCAATGATGGAGAGTGCCAGGGCCTCCCCGAGAAACTGAAGGCGGATGTGCCATCTGCGGGCTCCGAGGGCCTTGAGCACGCCGATTTCGTGCGTCCGTTCCTGCACGCAGAAGAGCATGATGTTCATGATGCCGACGCCGGCGACGGCGAGCGTAAACAGGCCGATGACATTGAGCAAACCCCTGGTGGCCTCGCTCAGCCCATTGATGATGGCGAACCCCTCGCTGAATCGATCCCAGATCAGGGCTTTTTCATCCGCGGGATTAAACTTGTGGATCTCGCCGAGGACCTGCCGGACCTGTCGGATGGACGCGGCTTCCATGCGGCCGCT
>JBEKYG010000467.1:0-4857 GCA_049511215.1 Acidobacteriota bacterium
TGGACGTAGCAACTCCTGATCTAATTTCGAGTTCAATGCTGCATACGCCGGACGAATGGAAAACGGGCATATACGGAACTCGACGCCGAATTCCCTACGCAGTTGCTCGTGAATGAAGGCGGTGACCTCGTTTCTCCCGGTCTCCGACAAAAGATCCACCTTGGTCAGAACGACTGCAATCTTGGGAGTGTAGCTCCGCAAAGTCCGGATGAGCGCGACGTCTTGCATGGATAGGGGCGGATCGACGTTGATCGTAACCAGTGCCAGCCCCACTTTGGGCAGCCAACCGAGAGCGGCGTCCGTATTATGCTGGAAGACGCTGTCCAGGCCCGGCGTGTCTACGAACTGGAGGCCCTGATAAGGCTCCAACGTCGGCAACTCCACCGTAACCGCGGCAACCCTTTTTGTGTTCTGGCGATTCTCAGCTTCAGAAACATAGGACGTAACCGCAGCGACGGGAACTTTTTCCGTCCGGCCGTCCGAATATCGAACCATCGCCTGTTCCTGCGGGCCGTAGCGAAGCCGCGTTATGACGGCGGTCACCGGGGTCACGCCTACCGGTAGGACGTTTCTCTCCGCGAGAAGGTTCAGAAGCGAACTCTTGCCCGCTTTGAAGCGCCCAAAGATGCCGACATCGATCAGGCCCCTTTCCTCCAGCAGGGCGCCGCACGCTTCCAGGTGTGGATCGATCGCCGCTATCCGATACTGTGTCCGGATCGCCCGGACGCGGTCGATTGCGGTCGAGAGGAACTGCTGCGATGCAACTGCGGCGCTTTTGCCGACCATCAGATTTTTGTATCCTAGGAATAGCGAATTGCGCCCAAAACAAAAAACCCACCTGAATCTCTCCAGGCGGGTCTCTTCGAATTAAGATTACTGGCCCCTACCTGGATCTTCCTTTGAGGTAGGAGTTATCAGGCCGGACCGGCCGGTTACGGCGAACTCCATCGCCAATAGCGGATTAATGATACCAATGCCAGGTAGCAGGCGCAAGGTGGTTGCCTTTGTGCTGTTTGGCTTTGTGGGCTCCCAACTCGTAGATGGCGGCAGGCAACAGCCTACAGGCGCAAATTCGCGATCGAGCAGTTCGTGCACACCTAAACCGCCACGCACATTGACTCCTTAGCAGGCTGACGTTAGAATACCAAACAGGCGATGGAGTTCGCCTTTAAATATCTCCACGATACGCTGAGATTGATGACTCCTACTGGAACAACCGCCCGGTAGGAGTTTTTTTGTGGCTGCCGGGCCGGAAAGATAGGAGATAGGCCATGTTTACGGCAGTCTTGACGTCTGTATCAGAACTTCCTCTGGTTGGGCCGGTCTTCTTGCCATACCTCCATTTTGGGAGACTTGGGGTCGATCAATGACCGGACTGAACCACAATCACAAACGGAGAATCCTCTCATCGCTTGAGTACGCGGACAAGTTGCTGGAGGAATGTTTGCACACTCCGGCGCCGGGCAGGCGTCCCTTGTTTTCAGGATATGTCCAGGACCTGTCGCCGTCGGAATCTCATTGGGTTGAGAGTTATGCGGATAAAATCCGCGAGCAAATGTCGCGGCTTCTGGAAAGATGCGGAATTGAGGCCCCTCCACTGACGACCCTGCGCAGCTGGAAGCTTCGAACTGGCCTGATCTCACTCGACATCGCGCTCGAAGACATCCACCCGGATCAAATGCGCGGCTATGGTGAAATGGATCCTGCCGCCGCGGGCGATTTGTCCTGGACCCTCCAGGAAATTCGCAGACTGGTGAGCCAGTTGCTCGCTTTCTTGTCTGAATCACAAGAGGCGCAAGCCAACCGGCTTGCTCATGTAGAAACAGAACCGGCGCTTGCCGCGCTGTTGGAGCGCATGGCGCAGATCATTGCAAGGCATGGGCTGGTCGAGTTTCTGCTTGCCCTGGATGCGATCATCCGAAAAGTCGAATCTCACCGATATGAGATTGCAGTTTTCGGCCGGGTCAGCTCCGGGAAATCTTCGCTCATCAACCGGCTGCTGGAGATTGAGCTGTTGCCGGTGGGCACGACGCCCATTACCGCCGTCCCAATCCACATCGTTGCCGGCTTGGAACCGCGACTGCGCGTGACTTTCCCGGATCATGTCGAAGAACTCCCTGTGGAGCGGATGGCGGAATTCGCTACTGAACAGGGAAACGCGGCCAATGCCAAGCGCGTGGTCGCTCTCGAGGCGTCCGTTGCCTCGAGGCGGTTGCAGGAAGGGATTGCCTTTGTCGACACGCCGGGCATTGCCTCGCTCGCGACCAGCGGGACGAAGCTATCCTATGCCTACTTGCCGGACTCGGACCTTGGCCTGGTGCTTGTGGATGGCCACTCTTCCTTGGGCCGCGAAGACCTGGACCTCCTCCGATCGCTTCACGCCGCCGGCATCCCATCCGTCGTCATGATCAGCAAGTGTGACCTCCTCTCTCCGGCGGATGTGGAGAAAGTGCTTTCCTATACCCGCAACGCCGTCGCGGAGCATCTCGGCTCCGCCCCGGAAGTCATTCCCATCAGTTCCGTGGCGTCCTGGGTGCCGGAAGTAGACGCCTGGTTCGAGCGCTCGATCTCTCCGTTGCTTCGCGGAGCGCGCGAAGCCCTGTTTGATTCAGTAAACCGCAAGGCGCTGTCGCTGCGCGAATCCTTGCTGGCAACTTTGGAGATGAAGGCAAGCCGTTCCACCACGGGAAAGGTACACTCGCAGGACACAGAACGCGTTTTGCGGCCCCTTGATGAAAGCCTGGCAGCATTCAAGAAGCGGTGGGAAAACGAACTCGACCGCATTTCAGGTTGGGAAGAAGAGATCCTGGAACAGGCAGCTTCAGCCCTGGCGCGAAGATCCGCAGGCACGGAGCAGACGACGGATCTCTCATCGAACCTTGTTGCTGACACGGTGATCGGAACCGTCGCGTCACACTGCAATCCCTTTCTGCACGAGTACAGGGAGCTGGCGGACCGAATCAGCGCCGGAATTTACGAATTGAAGGAAAGCGACCAGGCTTCCGACATGGCCGCTCAGGAATTGCCGCAGCCTTCGGCACTCCCCTCGCCTGTTGTATCCGCTCTGGATGGCATCGCGATTTCTCCTCCGGGGCCGCTGGCACGCATCAGTGTGGGAGCACGCACGCGGCATTTTCGGAAGGAACTGGAGGGAAAGCTCGGGGCCCAGGTGCGGCAGATACTGGAAGAGGTGCGCCCCAGGCTTAAACATTGGTTCCAGGCAACCATCAATGCTTTCGAGGAAAGTTTTCGTCTTCAGACGGACCCGTTGCGATATCGAAGCGCCGCTGAGACTACCCTAGCTGACAAAGACGTTCTGAAGGCGGATATTGCGCTATTGCGCAGCCAGAATGTTGAAGGTGAGTCCCCGCCACCCGCACGTGCCGGCGCAGAGGTGGAACAGCAGCGGGCCTGATCGGTTGGGACCAAATGCTCTTCGGCCGGGAAAAAGAAATCGAAAAGCTCACCCTTAACCTCGAACGCGGAATCCACACGTTGGTGTTTGGCATTGAAGGCGCGGGCAAAACCGCGCTTCTTCAAGAAGTGGTTTCCCGTTCCTCAAAGATCCGCCTGGCATATATCCGGGAATGCAGTTCACGCAGGGCCCTGCTGGAGGGAGCACTGGCCTGCCTGGCTGCGGATCGAGCGAAGACCGCCACTCCCCGAAGCGAGTTGCTCATAATGGATTTGAGGGACGAGTTGATCAGAGCCGGCCGGCATGGGAATGCTTGCCTGATTCTTGATCATCTACCGCGCCTCCGGCACCGGATGCAACATCTCCTGGAAATCCTGGAGCAATACTTCACGATGATTTTCGCAGTGAGAGCCCATCCCGGCGCCTACGACCTGTACTATTGGAAGTTTGATCGTTTGGAAGTCGTCAAGCTGCCCGACGCGGCCGCGCGCTCTTGGATTGAAAGGGATCTGGGACAGAGAGGCTGCGCAGGTCCGCTCGGGCGCGCGATCGCAGCCGAAGTTCAGCGACTCTGCTTGGGAAATCCAGGCTTGATCTCCGACACGCTGGATGCGATCCGGAATGATGCTGCCTCTCTTGACGATCCCATCCGAGTGCGCCGCCTGTTTGTCGATGGCCGCCTGAGCCATCTGAAAATCCGGCATGCCAGCGAGCACAAGTAGTTGCTATAGTCGAATTCAGTGAACTGCAAGCGATTTCGTGCTCTATCCACGAGAGCCGCACAGCTTCCGCGAGGAAAAGCACATGATAGACAGGGATCGCCGCATGCTCGCCTGGTTTATGAAGTACATCCCGGTGAACATACCGTAAAAAGGCCACGATTCGAAATTCGAAATTCGAGATTTTAGAATTTCGAATTTCGAATTTCGAATCTCGAATTTAAGTGAGGAAACGCCGCGGTGATTCCAGAAGAATTCACCGCGGCGATCGTTAGCGGGTAGAGGTTTAGCGGCGGCGGGACGGACCAGAGGACCGGCCGCCACTCCCTTGACGAGGAGCGCCGCCGCTGGGGCCCACGGAACCGCGGCTCGGCGTACCGCGGGGCGGTCCGGTGATAATCGGCCGACTCAGATTCAATGGAGGCCGCGCGCTATAGCTTGGCGGGCTGTAATTTGGCCGCGTGTTGTAGCTGGGGGCCGGCGCACGACCGGGATATGGGCTTCCCTGATATCGAGGTGGTGAAACTGCCCCGTTGCCGCGCCCGGCGGGCGATTGCGGCGGAGTTACTGCCGGACGTTGTGTGAAGCGCTGCCAGCCACCGGGATTCACTCCGGACTGCGAGTTCTGCTCCGGCCGGCTGTTTTGCGTGCCGGGATTGCTCTGCGAACCATATATCGGCGGACGATACGAAGGGGTGCTGCTCGTGGCAGGCCCCGGCCGTG
>JBEKYG010000468.1:0-4857 GCA_049511215.1 Acidobacteriota bacterium
TCGAGAAGTGCGGTTTGATGGGGCGCTAGTTCGATGGTCACCGGAACGAGCAATCCCTGGGTCTCGACGGCATTGCGGCTCATGGCAACGGCGATTTTCTCATAGAGCACGCGCTCATGCGCCACGTGCTGGTCGACGATCAGGAGACCATCGCGGTCGCACGCGATGATGTAACTCTCCTGAATCTGTCCCAAAATGCGCGCCCCGGCCGGGCGAAACGCTTCCACTGTGGATTCCAACGGTGCACCAAGCAATAGTTCCGGACGCATTATCAGAGTGTGATGATCGGCAAGCTCGATTGGCGGAGCCGGCGGCACCTCCCGCAATGGGTAGTTGAAGGCACGCTGGAACGGATCGGATGCGGAACTTGGCGGAGTGAGATCGAAGGGGCCGGCCTGCGTCCCTCCCAGGTCGCCAGCACCCGTGATGGGCATACCTGGAATGTCTGCGCCGTGCGGCCAGCTACCCATGCCGCGATGTTCGTATACGGGAATCGACCTGGCGCCCACAAGAGCACGCTGGATGCTTTCACGGGTCAAGTCGTGCACCAGGCTTTGATCGCGAAAGCGAACCTCGGTCTTGGCCGGATGCACGTTGACATCGATCTGGTCGTAGGGGAGTTCGACGAAAAGAAGGATCACGGGATAGGCAGACGACGGGATGCTGTTGAGATAGGCCTGCCGCACTGCACTGGTCATTACCTTGTCGCGCACCATTCTCCGATTCACATAAAAGAACTGGGAGTACGGATTTGTCCTCTGTTCATGCGGCTGGGAGGCGAAACCGTGGATTTCGACTTCACCCGCGCGCCCAGAAACCTCCACCAAGTTTTTCAGGAAAGAATCGCCGAAGAGCTGGTAGGCCCGTTCCCGCAAGGAGGGCACCGTGACCACATCGATCAGTTTGCGTTCCTCGCTTTCCAGCGTGAATCGAATTTCAGGGTGAGCAAGGGCATAGTGAGTGACGAGCCGAGTAATATGCCCGAGCTCTGTGTCGTGCGCGCGCAGGAACTTGCGCCGCGCAGGCACGTTGAAGAACAAGTCACGGACCGTGACTTCCGTCCCCTTGTCCCAGGGAATTGCCTTGACTGATCGCATCGTACCGCCTTGAATCTCCACTTCGGTTCCAGCCGCGGAATCAGGCTCAGATTCATGACGCGTCCGGAGCGTCAGACGCGAGACCGATGCGATCGAAGGCAGAGCTTCGCCCCTAAAGCCGAGCGTGGCAATCGCCGCCAGATCCTCCACGGTTTGCAATTTGCTCGTGGCATGATGCTCGAAGGCGAGAATGGCATCATCCTGCGTCATGCCTTCCCCGTCATCCCGGACGACAATGCGTTTTTTCCCTCCGGCTTCGACGGCGAGATAAAGCGAACGGGCTGCGGCATCCAGAGAATTCTCAAGCAGCTCCTTGACGACGGATGCCGACCGCTCGACGATTTCACCCGCGGCGATTTTGTTGGCGAGGATTTCGGGCAGAACTCGAATTCTGCTCATGCGACCCCTACGGGATGCGCTTGATGGGAGCGGGCTCGGGCCCGATTCCTGGCATCCGGAGAGAAAACATGACGATTTCGCCTCGGTCTCGTTTTGTGCAAAGGCCCTTTCACGGCAGCGCCTGTCTCCGAAGATTCGTTTGTTGGATGCGGGTTAAACTCCGTCGCCGATAGCGCCAGGCGGAGATTGCTGATCCTGTACGCTCCATCTACTAGACAAGGGCTTCCCCCTTGATATCCCGCCAAAACAAGGGCTTCCCCCTTGATATCCCGCCAAAACAAGGGCTTCCCCCTTGATATCCCGCCAAAAAGCGGCGGGATATGGAAGCCAGAAGCCAGAAGGGATCGGCGCAGTGCTTGCGCTCGCCGGCTGCTTTGAGCTCGACGCGGAGATTCCGGCTTCTTGCTTCCGGCTCCTGGCTTCTAACGAGAACAAAATTCTCGTTGCGCGGCGCATTACGGGCTAACTACGGACGCTGCATCCGAAGAAATGCCTCGAGCTCTTCCAGCGAGACCTCCTGCTGGGTCGAGTCCTCCATCCGCTTGATAATGTATCGGTCTCGCGCTAATTCATCCTCGCCGATGAAGAGCACCGTTCGAGCGCCAACACGATTCGCCAGCCGCATCTGACTCTTTAGGCTGCCACCGGCGAATTCAAGATGACAGGCAAATCCCTTATGGCGCAGCGAACGCGCGATCAACAACGCCTTGCTTAAAGCGGCTTCCCCAAGATATACCAGGTAGAGCTCGGGTGGGTGCTTTCCCCTGGCGCGCACACTCTCCGGCAGAATCATCACCAGCCTGTCGAGTCCCATCGCAAAACCGAAGCCCGGAACGCGTGGTCCGCCCAGCACCTCGGCAAGCCCGTCATATCTGCCCCCGCCCACGAGCGCATTCTGCGCTCCCAGCTCGGCGCTGACGATCTCGAACGCCGTCTTGACATAATAGTCCAGTCCACGTACCAGTCGTGGGACAATCTCGTAGGAGATTCCAGCCGCTTGCAGGTAACTCTTGACCTGCTCGAAGTGCTGCGCGCATTCCTCACAGAGGTGATCCGCGATTTTGGGCAAGGCATTGATAATCGGCTGGCAGGTGGCCACCTTACAGTCCAGTACCCTGAGCGTGTTAGTTTCGGCGCGCTGCCGGCAATCCTCACAAAGTTCAGCCTGATGCCGGCGCAGGTTCTGACGCAACAGCTCAATGTACTGCGGCCGGCACTTGCCGTCGCCAACAGAGTTGATCAGCAATTGCGATTGAACTTCGAGTGACTCCAAAAAGAACAGGGTCATCTCGATGACCTCTGCCTCGATTGCCGGATGCTCGGAACCGAGGGCTTCGGCGCCGATCTGATAGAACTGGCGCCACCGCCCCTTCTGTTTTTTTTCGTGACGGAACATGGGACCAATATAGTAAAGCCTGCTCAGTCCAGCCTCACGGTGCATCGAGTGCTGCAGATAGGCTCGCACCGTGGACGCGGTCGCTTCCGGTCGCAGACTCACCGACTTGCCGCCCTGGTCCTGGAATGTGTACATTTCCTTACCGACGATGTCGGTTTCCCCGCCAATCCCCCTGGCAAACAGCTCCGTTGCCTCGAGCAGAGGAGGGCGAATCTCCTGAAAACCATAACGAGAAAAAATCCCTCTGGCAGCGTCTTCAACGAGATGCCAGGAGGAGACTTCCTCAGGGAGGATGTCCCGGGTTCCGGGGAGATTCGTCAACAACGATGCAACCATGCCTGCCTCCTCCATCGATCGATGCTTCAACGAGATAGCCGGTAAGGTTAACACAAATGCGCAGCCTTCCGTAAGATTCCCCTCGATTTTGGCGGAAGACTACGCAATTACTAATCTCGCCCGCATGCTCCAACCTGCCCGGCCGGAAGAAGATCAGAATTGAGCAGCCGTTCACCAAATTTTTGTCGCCCGATCTCCGGCGAAGAAACTTTCGGGGAATAAAGTCTATCTATGTAGGGTAGGGATGTTAGGGGACAGGAAAGAGAGGGATATGCTCAAGGCCAAAGAGCTGAGGGACCAGCTGAAAAGAGAGATCATCGGTCAGGATCAGGCTATCGACGCAGTAGTCAGAACCGTTGTGGTTGCTGACCTCGGAATCTGCGACCCGCGCCGACCCCTGGGGACATTCCTCTTTCTCGGACCGACCGGAACCGGAAAGAGCCAAATTGCGCGTTCGCTGGCCAAGATTCTTCACGGCGATGAAAGTGATGTAGTTGCAATTAATTGCACGGAATTCAAGAATCCCCACGATGTAGCTAAACTCGTGGGTGCTCCTCCCGGCTATGTTGGACATGATCAGTCACCGTTTCTTACTCAGGACAAGCTTGAGAAACGGCTCACGATTGTGATTTTTGAGGAGCTTGAGAAGGCGGATCGGGCGCTCTACGACCTGCTGTTGCAGATCCTCGAGCGAGGCGAACTGACGACCGGACGTGGTGTGGATCTCAGTTTCAAGAATTGCTTCGTGATGATGACCAGCAACGTTTGCGCCAAGGAAATCGACAATATCACAAAAAACGAAATATTGGGCTTCGGTCCCCCTCCTAAAAAAGGTCAGGAATTGGACACGCGCGTCTCGGATGCCAGAATTCAAGCCGCATGCCAGGGAGCCGTAGAGAAATTCTTCAGTCCAGAGTTCCTCAACCGGATCGATGAGATCGTGACGTTTAACCCACTCAAGTACGAAGACTTGATTGTGATTCTGGAGAAGTTTCTGATCGAGACGCGGGCGAGAGTGGCGATGACCGGCATCATGATGTCCATTTCAGAATCGGCTAAGCGGTTCTTGATCGAGAAAGGAACGAACCTGCGCTACGGCGCGCGCCCGTTGCGCCGCGCTGTCAGGGAATATCTGGAGTTTCCGCTCGCCAATCTGATCGCAGAGAGTGACCTGCCAGGCAATAAGCAGGGAGTGCAGGTGGAAGCAGGAACGGGCCAGTTGAACTTCTATCTCGCCCGTCTGGCATAAGGGGACTGCCTTGTCGTGACTGCTATCTTTACAGGCGCTCAGACTGGGACGAATTCGATTCGGTAATTCAGTATGCGGCCGATCGAGCGGTGAACTTCGCCTGAGTCAACCCCGTTGCTGGTTCCGCCGACGTAACACTTTCTGATTTCTAGGATCCCTCCTCGTGCTATGGCGTTCGTGCCGCAGGATCTACCTGCTGCGTCGACAACGGTAACGATGCCGTAAAACCGGTCCTGCAGGCATTCCTCAGTCTCCGTCGACTCGCCGCCGCCAGGCTCGAGTGCCCGCGCCTGAGTGACATGGAATATCTCAGCTCCTTCCGCACCGGACTTCGCCGGCGCAGCCTGCAGTTTCAGGTCGAGAACGCTCCAAACCTTGAA
>JBEKYG010000469.1:0-4851 GCA_049511215.1 Acidobacteriota bacterium
AACCCGCGACGATGTCTCTCCTCTGACTCCTCGCCGTAAGCAAAAGGATATAGGTGTAGGGTTTTTCCTTGCGCTTGCGCACTTCTCGACAGACTTCAATGCCATCCATGCCCGGCATAAGCCAATTCAGGATCGCCAGCCTGGGCGGATCTTTCTCCTGGAGCACTCCAAGAAAGGACTCGCCGTCGTGGACGAGCATCACCTGGTATCCCCAGCGTGTCAGAACCGTCTCGAGCAGTCGGCAATATAGTGGATCATCATCGGCGACCAGGATCTTCATGGCCCCCTTCTGACGCCAGTGCTGTCAGGGCAGACTTGAGTTGGCCGATTTCGGCCTCCAGAGCAGCCCATGCTTTTTGGCTGTCGGCCAGTCTATGGGTGCGGCCCATCCTCTCCAGCCTCAGTGCGAGTTTGCATACGGGATCTGCGCCGAAAAAGGCGGCCCGCCCCTTGAGCGTGTGAGCAGTACGCATGAGCGAGTTGCAGTCCTCCCCCGTAATAGCATCCCTCATCTCAGAGAGCGTTTTCGGACATTCCTGCAGGAAGATGCCCGCAAGTTCCCGAAGAAGCACCTTGTCACTGCCAACCCGAGCGAGCACGACGGAGGTGTCAATGGACTTTCTCACTTTGTTGACCCTCCTGCTAATGGCAGAGGATGATTCTGGATGCTTCCTTCGTGCGCACTCTTTCGACACTGGCCCTTCAATAAGCCCAAGCTGGGATCTTTGATCTGTTCAATGCAACAATGCCAGATCATGAGGAGAGAGACCGCAGGATCACTATGGCGCTGTTCATTCAATGGCCCCTAGGTATTTACTGGATTATGATCTTTCTCCAACTTTTCGAGTATCCTCAGGGCCTCTAGAGGATTGTCGTCTTTCCTTGTTGAAAAGGGATCGAAGCGCACGCCGACTCGATAGCGGTGGCTGAGCCCAATACCGTGCGGCAGGGACCAAACAATTCTACCCTTCAGACAGATGGCGTCCTCATGATCAGAATACTGCAAGAGGAGGGAGATGCGGCTCGGCCTGGGAAGGTTGTCGGTTAGAAATGATATCCCATGCTTGCTGATATCGGCCACCGGAAGCTTCTCCTCTGATGCAGAGTCATTCCTCGGGTGCCAGAAACCATTAATTTTGCAGGAAACGGTCGCCCCCGGGACAACAAAACGCGCGGATTCTCGATCCTCGAGATCGCGTCCTTGCCTCAAGTCACTATAGTCGGCAGTATTCATTGATTGTTGCCTTCCTCGATGCTCGGGTCCGATTTCACCCTTGCACAAAGATCCAATTCAAGTTTATTTCTCCTTGTTACCGATCTGAAATAGACAGGTGCAATTCGAATGCCAGACCCGGTATTGAATCAAGCTCACGATCCGAGAGGCGCGGTCTCGGATGGGAAGCCCTGTTTGAGCTTCCTGTCATTCCATTGATAAGCCTCTGAGCCTAATGACATATAGGGTTCTTGTATCCAAGCGAAAGCGTATGCGGAATACCGAAGGGAGGACGATGTCAACCGATCTCGCCGTGGCAATGCGGTCCGGCTCATAGGGAGTCCTCACCCGCTCCGGCGGAATCATCTCCCGGAAAAAGGCGGAAGTGACATGTATTGAAGCGAGTCGTAGAAAAGTCGCCGCCGGTATTAGCGGGTCTTCAGACCGAACTTCTGGAGCTTGACGCGCAGGGTCTTCGGATCGAGACCCAGCAACTCCGACAATTTAATCTGGGTAAACCTCTGGCGTTCGAGAAGGATTGTTAGCAGTTCGCGCTCAATCTCCTCGGTATAGTTGGCAGTGATGGACTTGAAGTCCACCGAGCCAGCCGCCAGACCGGCGTCGATTCGCCGGCGAAGATCCTCTCTAAAAGCGTTGGCGTGACTCTCCATGGGAATCGAAGAGCCTGATGTATGGCGCAAGTATTCCGGGAGTTGCTCAACCGAGATGAATTCATCGGCTGCCAGCAGGGAACCTTTGATTGCGTTCTGGAGTTCCCGAACATTGCCGGGCCAGCGGTATGCCAGCAATGCACTCCAGGCGGAATCAGATATCCCCTTGACCTCCCGCCCGAATCTCCTGTTGAACTCCTCGACAAAAAAGTTTGCCAGGAGCCTGATATCACCTTCTCGTTCGCGCAACGGAGGCAAAGAAACGGCCACTTCCGCAAGACGGTAGTAGAGGTCGGCTCTGAAGGTTCCCTTTTGCATGGCCTGCAGGAGATCAAGATTGGTCGCCGAGACAATGCGCACATCCACGGGAATCGGCCGTTGCCCCCCGAGGTACTCGATGCATCTTTCCTGCACTGCTCTCAGGAGCTTGGCTTGAACATTCAAGGGGAGATTGCCGATCTCATCCAAAAAAAGCGTCCCGCCATCGGCCAGCTCAAACTTCCCTGCTTTTCTATCCACGGCGCCCGTAAAGGCTCCCTTCTCATGTCCGAATATCTCGCTTTCAACCAGGGTGTCAGGCAGGGTTGCGCAATCAAGCGCAATAAAAGGTTTTCCGCCACGTTTGCTTCGTTCGTGAATCGCCCGGGCAAAAAGCTCTTTACCTGTACCGCTCTCCCCCAGCAGCATGATGCTCACATCCGGAAGAGCGTAATGGGTTATCTGTGTCCAAACCTCCTTCATCCGGGGACTCTCCCCGATGATTCTCTTGGTCAGATTGCTCTCCGAAGCCTTTTCGCGGCGTCCGAGCACAACCTCAAGAGTTGTTCTGAGTTTCCCGACCTCGATGGGCTTGAGCAGATAGTCGCTGGCGCCGAGCTTCATCGCCTGGACCGCCGTGGTGACATCTCCTCGCCCCGTCATGATCACGACTTGGGCGGCCGGGCAGATCTTTGTGATCTGCTGCAGAACCTCCAATCCACCCAGCCCTGGGAGATACAAATCGAGCAATACGAGATCCGGAGACCCAGTTCGTCCCAGGTCCAGGGCTCGCTCGCCACTGTCCACGTCCAGCACCTCATAACCCTCATGGCGCAGAGCCGTAGCAAACAACTTACGCAGATCGGGATCATCATCGACGATGAGGATTTTCCACGTCTTCATCAAGCGCCCTCAGCAATAGCAGTAACGCGGCGGGCGGAGCCGCCACGCATACAGTAACTTTCCTTGCCGGATCGATAGAGAACAGGCCTGGACATCAAAAAGCACAGGTAGACGGCAGACCCGGATAGTTACCCGCCCCCCCCACCCTCTTTCACTGCGCACGGCCAGCAAATGCCGGGGTGAAAACGACCGTGTTCTTACTTAAGCGTAGCGGATTGTACTACTATCTTCGCCCCAAGGGAAAACGATACTCCCGCCCGCTCTACTCGCATCGAATTCCGGACACGCCCTGGTGATCGGCATCCTCAGAATTAGCCTGCTACTCCGGAGTGTATCCAGGGATTGCCCTCCCTGATCACCGGGTGCGGTTTCCCTTAAGCGGGCGCCCACGCCGCCTTGCCGGTTGGCTGTGTCTACTAGAGTTCACTTCCTCTTGGAATTTCCACGCCGAAGCATGCCACGCTTATCCGTTGATCTAAAGGACTTCCTCGGCCTCTCGCACCAATCATAATTTCAATGCCGCTTCCTTTCGGCCTTTGTGAATTGTGGTACAGACCTTTGGCACGGCTATTGCTAGAGATTAACTCTGGTTGGGAGCATGTGCATTTGCTGGAATGATAAGAAGCGTATTGTCCCCCGGTTTCTTGCACCTGTGCAAATTTCGCAGGCGCGTTGAATTGTGCACTCCAGATAAACCGATTGAGCCGCGCGGAGCGCGTCTGGGAAATATATCGCTGTGGGAACATATTCTTGCTCAGCAACGAAGTCCAACCCCCAAACGCTCGGTCCTGTAGGCCGAGAGCAGCTTATTGTTAAAACCCTGCGTCAAGTTAAGCTCATTGCCCGGAGCATATCCCATCGTCTGCCGTCGTATGTGGAACTGCAGGAGCTGGAAAGCGCTGGAGTCCTGGGCTTACTGGATGCAGCCCAAAAGTTCGATCCCAAGCGTGGGGTGGGGTTCCCGACATACGCCGAACATCGGATAAAAGGCACCATCCTAGACAGCCTTCGGAGAAATGACTGGCCTCCACGCTCCTTGCGAACTATGGGCAGGAAACTCCAGGCAGCCCAGCGCCAGCTGGAGCGACGATTCGCGAGAACCGCCTCGTACGAGGAAGTACGCGCTGAAATGGGCATCAGTCTCGGAAGTTTCTATAAGTTGCTCATGCAACTCAGGGAATCGGATCTTGTGTCTCTGGAGACGCTGGGGGTTCACCGGAGCCCCGGGAGAATCGAGGTTCAGTTAGGTGATGCTCCGGATCCCAACACTAGCTGCCCCCACGACATTCTTCTCAAGTCGGAGACCAAGAACATCCTCGCACGGGCTATCGAATCACTTCCCCGAAAACAGCGGCTTGTAGTGTTGCTCTACTACTACGATGAATTGGCCATGCGTGAGATTGGGCAAATTCTCGGAGTCAATGAGTCACGCGTTTCCCAACACCATTCCGCAGCTATGCGCAACCTGAAGGGCAAGCTGAGGCGGACAAAGATAGCAGCATAAAATGAGGTGACATAATGCATGCACTTCTCACACGAGAAGAACCGAAAGCACTATAGGCCGTCATGTCAAATGGATCAGAGTACAATCTCGGCAAATCAAAGAGCCCACGTCCGCACCGCGAACATGTCGTGCTCGCAGATCGGAAGTGCCTGCCTGAAGTGGCTAAGTCGCATCTCCGAGGGAAATCCTTACTCGCTCCGAAATCGATGCTCTTCTCGCATTGTTCAGGCAGGACGAATCGACGTGAGTCCCCCTGATTTCGGCCGAGATACGAGACTGGGCTGCAATTCTGAGCCATGCGG
>JBEKYG010000470.1:0-4844 GCA_049511215.1 Acidobacteriota bacterium
ATAAGTTCAGAATCGATGGCAACAGAATACTCGCCCTTTCATGATTGCCTACGTGGAGGTTGGTTCGAACATTCAGGTGTCGGAGTATTTGGCCAGAAACTGACTACCGATGCCAGACAAAAAGGGCGTCGGAAGTAAGCATATCGGTCAGCGCTGATCTTCCTCCGAACAACGAGTCGGTTTAGAAAGGTTCGATATAAACCGCGTCCTGATCGCGATCCTTTTGTCGGTCTCTACCGCGGGGACTCCCCACCTATCGCGACTCAGTCGAGTCAGCTCATCGATGCGGGTCGGCTGAATCGGTTCCGTGACCTGATTGCTGTAGAAGCTAAATGTCCGGGTTGGAAAGCTGCCGAGCTGGGTATGCACATAGCCTTGCCAGTTTGGGCACCGAATGAGGTCTTCAGTCGCGACTGCGGGAGCGAGCGTCCGTGCCAGGAGAGGAGCGTCTTCGGCTCCCACACGGAAGCAGACAATCGTGCCCACGTTACCAAGCACAGCCGACAGCGTGTCATCCGATTTCTCTTTTCTCAACTGGCTTGCATATTGTTCTGGTCTGCAGCCGGGACCCTACCACGGTCGGCGGGAAGGAATTCTCCAACATAGCAAGGGGCAAAAACAGGCAACCTTGGACCGCCGGTTCCAGCACAATCTGGGCCAGGCGGCAAACCATACCCAGGGTGAACTGGGGACTGAATTGTAGCTTGGAGGAAACCTAGATCAGTCTCATAAGTGTTGAAGACGCACAGCCGCGGTTCTCCCCGGACTCGCTGATCGCCCGATCCAGCGCCTCCCAGACATTCCTCCCGCAGCGTAGGTAGACAGCATTCATAGACCCAAGCGATCGGGGTGCTAGCGTAAGGGTGATTTTGTGACCACAACCCACAACCGCATAGTTTCCTGTTTGCCGACTATTCGGGAATTGGCTCGTGCATCAGAAACCGATTCTGCCGTGGCTACTGCCACGCCTCTCCGTTCGCGCGGCCGCCGCCCAGGCTGTCCAGTGCCTGCCGCAGGTCGGCAATCAAATCCTCCGCGTCCTCAATGCCGACCGAGTAGCGGATTAGAGCCTCCGGAATGCCGCTCGCCGCGCGCTCTTCGGGCGTGGATTCGACATGACTGGTGGTCGCAGGCGGGCCAGCAACGGTTTCTACCGCGCCTAGGTTTGCTGCCAGATTCGCGTAGCGCAGTCGGGGCAAGAACGACTTCACCGCCTCGAAGCCGTCGTGGAGCGCAAAACTGAGCACGCCGCCAAAGCCGGCCATCTGCCGGCACGCGATATCGTGATTCTCGTGCGCAGCCAGTCCGGGGTAGAAGACCTTCGCGACTTGCTTGTGCGACTCGAGGAATCGGGCAATCTGCAGTGCATTCTCGTTCTGTTGACGCACGCGTAGATGAAGTGTCTTCATTCCACGCAAGAGAAGATAGGCGGACATCGGTTCCAGGCATGCGCCGTTGATTTCCCGGAAATGATAAATGCGGTTCACCATGTCCTTGGGCCCGCAGACTACGCCGCCAAGAGCGTCCGCGTGGCCGCCAAGGAACTTCGTCGCACTGTGCACGACGAGATCGGCGCCAAGCTGCAGCGGATGCTGATTGATGGGGGTGGCGAATGTGTTATCGACCACGACCACCGCTCCATGACTGTGGGCTGCCGCAGCGAGCCGGGCGATGTCGACGATCTTGATCGTCGGGTTCGTCGGACTTTCGAGATAGAGCAGTTTGCAGCCTCGTGCTATGGCTGACTCGATGGCCCTATGGTCGGTCGTATCGCAAAGCGATACTTGGATCTGGAAACGGGGGAGGAATTCAATAAAAAGCTTGTTTGTCCCGCCGTAGGTATCTTTGATCGAGACGACGCGATCTCCGGGAGAAAGGAGTGTAAACAAGGTGTTGCTGATCGCAGCCATCCCGCTGGCGAAGCTGGTGCCTGCCTCGGCGCTCTCCAGGTCTCTGACTTTATCTTCAAACGCAGCCACGGTTGGATTGGTATTGCGGCCGTAGATGTGGCCGGCTCTTTTGCCCTGCGCGACTTCGAGCCACTCCTCGATCGTCTTGTAACCGAATGCGACGCTGAAGGCGACTGAGACTTGCGTCGCGCCGGCCCAGCGCTCGCCTTGTTCTCCTGACCAAACCGCCCGCGTCCCCAGTCCCGCCCCGCCATCATGTTTCGGATGATCCAAAGCAGTCCCTTCAAGCCAGAAAATTGTCTCGGAAGTATGACACAAGCTGCCAACCAAGTACTATCAATTAACCTTGACCTGTGCTGCAGGGATTATGTTGCTTGGCGGGTGACGAGCTAACAGGAAGTAATCCGCCCGGAACGAAAGCTGGTTTCACAAAAGGCTGGATGGGGATAATTGGCGAGATCAGGAGTTGTGCCGCCTGAGAATTCGCTGGTGAAGTCACCAAATCTCAACATTGACCCAGCGTGGGTCTGACCCGCCCGAGTTCTTGTACCAACTGAAGTGAGACAGTCTACGTATCTGTGATCATCTCCTGCCTACTTTTTCGCTTCCGGAGGATCAGGAATCATCGTGTCAACCCCGATCTTCCAGCCTCCGTCCGCCTGCTTCTTCCACACGCTGGCGTATTTGAAGGTTGTTTCGGCAACCTTGCCTTTCTTGTCTTTGACACTCACTTTCCCGGTGCCCCAGCTATAGGCGAGATCACCCGACCGGGCAACCTCGACTTTTACCGTCTTCCCGGAGAATTCCGGCTTGTCCTTCATCCACGTTTCAAGGAACTTCTGCATGTTCTCTTTGCCCTGGACCACGGGAGCATCCACGGCCATGCCGACGACATCGTCGGTGTAGAAACTCACCGCCCTCGCCGAGTCCAAGGCCGCGACGGCCTTTACCATTTCGGCCTCAGCGGCCCGTATGGCAGTCTCATCTGCCGCTCTCGTGTCCGGTGCCTGAGGTGCTGGCTGCTGGCACCCAATCAGCGCGAGAATCAGTGCCACAACTGGGGTCAAGTGGAGCAGGTACTTTAATCTCTGGTAGTTTGGCGTGAACATCACAGTGCCTCCTTCGGACCAGAATTTCGGTAGTAATCAGGAATTTCCGATTTCAACTTTGTGCTTGCGCAAAACCATACGCCAGCCGCCCACTCGTGTCAACCGCAGCTCGCCTTGGCCACGGTCGGGTGGCAAGCGCCGCTCATTTGGCAGTTTCGCTGACTTGTTTGGTCTGTTTCTCGCCTCCAACCGGCCTAGCCGCTGACACTTGTCCTTCGCCTTTGCTTCAAACACAACCTGCCACTGTTTTGGCAATTTGCATCTCGGCCCTTTTCCACCAAGCCACACCACACCGGGGTGCCTCACGCCATAAAATCAAAGGGGGTGCCGGGGGTACTGGGAAGGGGAATTCATGGCGAAGCCTCCCGCCTGCGCGTCGGCGGTGTGACGAGCAAGCAGGAGCGAATGCGCCCATTCAGGTCAGGCGGGGCGTGAGAATGGGTTTCCGTGTGACGTGCTTTGTGACGTAACCCCTTGGATAAGCGCCTGTCCGCAGCAGTCAGCACAAGGAGCGTAGTAAGAGAGCGAACGGCATTTCAGCCAGTATTCATGCGGCTTTTGCGCATCTGTGAATTCTGCTGCATAAACGCTACCTTCAATTCGGGACCAAGAGGAAGCAAAACTAGCCGCGCCCGTTCTTCGTCCTGTCGAGCAGGCGTGCGATCCGCAGCAGCGCGGAGCGGGCTTCGGGGCCGAGTCGCTCGTAGATGTCGGCGACTTCCGCGCCGACACCCCGCGAGGACGGGGCAGTAACCTTCTCCGGCACGGGCTTGCCATCCCCGGAATAGAACAACTGATATAGCTCGATCCCCAGCGCCTTCGCCCACTTCTCCAGCGTCTGGATGGACGGAACAGTATGATTGTTTTCAACCCTAGAGACATAGCAGCGCAGCATGCCCGTGCGCTGCTCAATGTCCCCCTGCGAGAGCTTCCGCGTTTCCCGCAGACCCTTCAGTCTCTCACCCAAGTCGAAATCCATGTTTAGCTCCATGTCCTTGTTGAATGGTCGGGCCTGTCGGAGATGATGATGCACGGTGAAGAGCGAGCAACCTAGTTCTTGCGCGATTTCCCGGTGGGTCATCGTTCGCGCCATCTCGACAATCTGTTCGGTGTTCAATCCAAGCTTCTTCGCCATTTGCCCCTTCCCCAAATGGTTGCGGTGCGCGGCGAGAGGGCACGAAAGCCATCTCCACCGTTGCCAGCTACTCAGCTCGTGCGGGGGCCTACCCTCGCATCGCAGGCAATGGATCCACAAATTCCAACCCGGCTTCCGCCTCCCGGTCGGAGTTGATCCGGCCTGCCCAAACAACCCGACTCAGCACGGCTTGGCGAGGATTGTCCGCGAATATCACTTGCGCGGACTGACCAACGGTTAGAGCAGGGTTGGCTTGGAGTCTGACTCCGTGCCGCGAAAGGTCCACGGTGAGCGCATGGGGATTAACTTCCTCACCTTCGATAAGAAGGATCACCGCCAGTCTGACGGGCTTGCGCTCGGACCTTCGAGTAATAGGGTAAGGCACCTATCGCACTCATGCCAAACAGCGGCATATACGCGCCATCACGGACTTACATGCCCGCACCAGTGCGAGATGGCAGGTCAAGCGCCGTTCTCGCGCAGGACGCGGTAGATCTCCCTCCCGTATTTCTCTACGGTGCTGGTCCCGATTCCCGGGACGGTGAGCAGCTCCCGGGTTGTTGCCGGGCGGCTGGTGGCCAGAGCCCTCAATGTGCGGTCGCTGAAGATCCGGAACGCCGGCACGCCACGCCGCCGGGCCTCGATCAGACGCCAGACGCGCAGCGCCGCTTCGAGGCGGGAGTCCGTCCC
>JBEKYG010000471.1:0-7819 GCA_049511215.1 Acidobacteriota bacterium
TTTCAGATGCTTCCCATTGAGCGCGAAACCGGTGCTGGGCTCAAATCGGGCATCACGAATGCCGAAAGTGACCCTGTCATCGTCAAGCGCATCGCTGCCTGATTTTACGATGAGATAGGCGCTGTACAGGTTCGGGCGATCGAGGTCCCACAGGCGGGGTGTCTTGACAGCAATTTCCTGCTCAAAATCAACCGACTGGCCGGCGGCGACCCTCTGAACTTGGCTGGTGGCTGTCCCGACAGACCGGCCGTCGGGCGAAATAATCATGATCTGAAGGCTGATGTCGCGAGGCTCCCCGGATTGATTCACGATTGAGGTGTGAACGCGCGCCGTGGCTTGCGCAGCATCGGCTTGGGGCGTGGTTACGAACGTTCCCCACTGCACGACGTGGATGGGATCGATGATCACGAGCCGGACGTGGCGATAGATGCCTGCGCCACTATACCAGCGCGAAGCGGGCTGACCGGAGTTATCAGCACGCACGGCAAGGATGTTGGGCTTATTGCCGCCGAAATTCAGATTTCCCGTCAATTCGTAGCCGAAGCTGACGTATCCGTACGGCCGCTTTCCCAGGTGCGCACCGTTAATCCAGACGTCACTGTTGGCCATGACGCCGTCGAACTCCACAAAAACCCGGCGGTGCGCATATTCTCCGGGCAAGGTGAAGTGCTTACGGTACCAGCCGATGCCCGCAGGCAGAAATCCGCCGGCGCCGCCCGTGGCGTTCTTCGCATCAAACGGGCCTTCAATGCTCCAGTCGTGCGGCACGCTCAACGCAAGCCACTTCGAATCGTCGAAGGAGGGAGCCTCTGCACCGGCAGCGTCGCCTTTGAGAAAACGCCAGTCGGCATCCAGAGAAGTTGTAACGCGCACCATCCTGGGAGAAAATGCAGCCTGAGACGAGGACGGCGGATTGCCGCCCTGCCCATAAGCCAGCAACATTCCGAATACAAAATAGTATGCGAAAGGTCTCATCCTAGCCCCCGCTTCTGTCCAGTCAGTAACCTCGGGCCTGGGCGGTCTCACGGACCCGTTGGGCCGAGGTCATGACTTCGTTCACATCGCGTGCTCCACAATAAGGCGCAGTTCGCATATTATATCTATCTAAGAACCTAGAGAGTGCATCTTATGTCGGCGATGACGACGATTTTATTGCTATGGGCAATATGGGTGTCTGGGGTCCAGCAGAGTCCAGCGGGTACCGCGGTTTTGGCTTCGGGCGGCCCCTGGCCGAACCTCGAAAACAACATAGCACGCCCCCTGCGCTATCGTCCCGACGGCAACGATTTCGTGATCGTGAACGGGGCGGAATTCTTCAACCGCTCGCTTTATGGCGCAAACAGCGCGTTTCGCGTGGATGCGGGCGACCGTCCCGAATTCATTCTCTATCTGCCCGGTCGCGGCGGCAACCTGCGCCTGGGTCTAAAATCCGGAAAAAGCACGAAATGGCTGCATGAGGCAAATCAAATTATCTCGCGCTATCGGCCGGGCGAGATGATTTACGACATTCGCGATCCGATACTCGGCCGCGATGGAACACTCACCGTCGCGCTCCTGGCCATGCACACCACCGATGGCCTGATCATTCGTGCCGAGGCGCGTCATGTGAGCGCCGGCTTGGAGCTCCTCTGGGCATATGGCGGTGTCAACGGCCAGCGCGGCCGGCGCGACGGCGACATTGGTACCGAGGATGTCCCGATCAGCGAATATTTCCAGCTCAAGCCGGAGTTCTGCCGCGACAACATTTTCGCTTTGGGTGCAGGCACCTTCACTTTGCGTGCCAGAGCGGCAACCATTTTCGGCCTTGCGCCGGCCAATGCGCAACTTACAGTTGCGGATGCGACAAATTGGGCCTCTCCTGCCGCGCTTCTCGCGTCGGCAGGCGGCACACCTGAATTGCCCGTGGTAGTGGGACATGCGGCTTTGACCGCCAGCGCACCGTTGTTTCTGGCGTGGCAGCGATTGAGCGACGCGCCAACGTCCACCGCTGAGTTGCCGACCTATCGTGCTGTCACTGCCGATCGGCCGGGTCAAAACCAGAATCCGGTGCAGGTGGTGTTACGCCCGGCCTACAGCGTGGAAGATCTGCCTCGCTTGTTTGCGGAGACCGAGGCGCATTTCCATGCGCTGCGCGAACAAATCATGGTCGAAACGCCGGATCCGTTCCTTAACGCCGCCGCCGCGGCTTTGTGCATTGCCGCGGATGGCGTCTGGGACGAGCCCTCCGGCACAGTGCAGCACGGAGCCGTGGCGTGGCGATCGCGATTGCTCGGCTGGCGCGGACCGTATGCCATGGATGCGCTCGGCTGGCACGACCGCGCGCGCCGCCACCTTACCTATTGGGCCGGGGGGCAGAACACGGATCCTATCCCGGACAAATTGCCCCCGCCGGATGCCAATGCAAACCTGGCGCGCAGCGAGGCAGCGTTGCACAGCAACGGCGACATATCGAATTCTCATTATGATATGAACCTTGTCTACATCGATGCGCTGTTCCGCCACCTGCTGTGGACCGGCGACCTCGAGCTCGCTCGTTCGGTCTGGCCGGTGATCGAGAGGCACCTGGCGTGGGAACGGCGTCTATTTAGGCGGCCATTCGGACCAGCCGGCCTCCCGCTCTATGAGGCCTACGCCGCGATCTGGGCAAGCGACGACCTGGAGTACAACGGAGGCGGTGTGGCCCACGCCTCGGCCTACAACTACTACCACAACCGCACGGCAGCGCGACTTGCCCGTCTGCTCGGCAATAATCCGGCCCCCTATGACAAAGAGGCGGAACTCATCGCACGCGCGATGCGTGAGTACCTGTGGCTTGCCGACCGGGGTTGCTTTGCTGAGTACAAGGACCTGCTTGGGCTGCAGCTCATTCATCCGAGCGCTGCTTTGTGGACCTTCTATCACACTCTCGATTCCGGATTGGCGACTCCGCTGGAAGCCTGGCAGATGACTCGTTGCGTCGAGCGGGAGATACCTCGCTTGCCGGTGCGGGGACCCGGCGTGCCGAATGACCAAAACTATTACGTCCTGTCGTCGACGAATTGGATGCCTTATACATGGTCGATCAATAACGTCGTGATGAGCGAGGTAGTGCATACTGCCCTTGGATATTGGCAGGCAGGGCGCGCCGAAGAGGCTTGGGGCATATGCCCCGGCAATGTCGGCTCGATGTGCTACCTCGACGTCTACCGCCGGGAATCGCAGCGGGATTTTGCCGACCCGGCCGGCGTGCTCTCTCGCGCGCTGGTGGAAGGCTTGTTCGGCCTGAGACCCGATGCACTTGCAGGCGAGTTTCTTGTGCAGCCCGGCTTTCCGGAAAACTGGGAGCGCGCCAGCCTGCGCCATCCTGATGTGAACTTCTCCTTCAGGCGGACAGGCTTAACGGAGATTTATACGATCGAATCAAGATTTGAAAAACCGATGTCCTTGAAACTGCAGGTAGCCGCGTTCCGCGACCGCGTGGCCTCGGTCACGGTCAATGGCCGCCCCGCGAACTGGCAGCTGGTCGAAGACAGTGTCGCCACACCCCGGATCGAGATCCGCGGCCCCGCGGCAGCCCGAAATGATGTTGTGATTGCATGGGCAGGCCAGCGGCCATCCAAAACGATTCCGGGCGATCAAGGCGACAAGTTTGTGAAAGTCGAGCAAGGCCAGATGCATTGGTTGCAGCCGGAGGATCGGAAAACAAAGATGTCGGTTCGAGCCGCTGCCGCGGCAACAGACTGGAGGGTGAAACTCCCGGGATCAACCCGGTGGGATACCATCGACCTGGTGTCATACTTCAATGATTGCGTCACAGACATTTTCGGCGTCGGCAAATATATGACGCCCCGTTCACCCTATGTTTCGCTGGCAATTCCCAGCCAGGGCATCGGCGGTTGGGCCGGCGGCGTCAATGCCAAGGCGGAGATTAATGATACCGGCCTGCGTGCCGCTGCCGGGCGCAACGGCGGCCGTTTCGTGCTGCCGAACGGAGTGCCATTTGCGACGCCTGGCCCCGGGGACGCCAAAAACATTCTGTTCACTTCGCAATGGGACAATTATCCTCGTGAAGCCCAAATTCCCTTGAGCGGCCGTGGGCAACATCTTTTTCTGCTGATGGCCGGCTCGACAAACTGGATGCAAAGTCGAATCGATAACGGCGAAGTGATTGTGACTTACCAGGATGGGACAAGCCAGCGGCTCGCCCTCCACAATCCAGTCAACTGGTGGCCGATTGACCAAGACTATTTCATCGACGATTTCGCATTTTCGCGTCCGGAGCCGATTCCGCCGCGCGTCGACTTGATGACCGGTACGGCGCGGATTCTCGACGTCAACGAATTCAAAGGCAAAGGCGGCGTGGTGCCGGGCGGAGCCGCCACCGTGCTTGACCTGCCGCTCGATCCTGCCAAGACCCTGAAATCGCTCACGGTGCGCGCGCAGGCCACTGAGGTTGTCGTTGGCTTGATGGCCGCGACCATCGCGCGATAAATCTCCGAATGAGGGTTCTCAGTTCGGCGACTGACTCACTTTCATTGAGAGGCACGAAGGGCAGCTGCTCTGTTGGATCCAGCCCTGTACAATCCGCCGAACAAAAACGTCTCGACGAACGCACACTGGCCAACGAGGTCATCGTCGGCCTGCTGGCCGCTATGATGGCGCGTAAGAACCCTCAGTCCAAGCCGTCACCTCGGCGGTTGCAGCAGAATATGGGTGGGCTGGTCGCGATCGCAGGTGAGCCAGCCGTTCTTATATTCGAGCTCCACGACTTGAATGGAACTGCGGCGCTGTTCATAGCCGTCCTTCTTCGCGTCGGCGCCCCGCCGGCCCGGATGAGTGAAATAGAAGAGGAACGCACGATCGTCGCTTACGACCACATCGGGGTGGCCGCCCTTCACCTCATCATCCGCACCCTTGCCTGGCGTTTCCACGAGATTTCCATCCTGCACCGTCCAATGGATTGCGTCATCGGAGCGGTACACGCCGAGTCCCTGCCAAATGTCGACCATCATCCAGTAATAGCCTTTCCAGCGGAACACCTTCGGGCCCTCTCCAGGACGCTCACCCACACCGGTGACTTTGCCGCGGTCTGCCCAAGTCATCAGGTCGCGACTGTCGGCGTAGTAGATCGATTTGCGGTCTCGCTCGTTGTTGTACCACAGGCGCCATGTGCCGTCAGGAAGGTGATATGCGCAGGCATCAATGACGCGGTCGGACGAAAGCTTCAACGTCGATACATAATTCCAAGTCAGAAGGTCGGTGCTGGTCAAGTGGATGATGTCACGCGGATGATTCCAGTCGGTGAAGACTCCCGGGACAAGAGTGAGGAACATATGGTAGGTGCTTCCGTCGTAGACCACTTCCGGAGCCCAATGAGTAAGCTCGCCCTCGCCATACCTGATGTCTGCAGTGCCGCGATAGCTCCACGTGGCCCCGCCATCCGATGACTGCGCGATGCCGATGCGCGTGCCATGCACCCAGGTGACTCCCGGCGTTTCTGCCGCCGGGGCATTCGCGCGCCGGTTGGTGTAAAACATGAACCATTTCTTTTCGGCGCGATTCCAAGCCACAACCGGATCGGCCGCGCCGTCGTACACGGGATCCCGGAACAGCGGTTTGGCTGCGACCTTGCCAGCTTGGGTATCAACGTCTGTTGGCGCCGTGGTATGGCCTGAAGAGGCAAGCAAAGCAGTCAAAATGTCACGGCTTACGGCAAAAGCGGTTCTCTGTGTGCCTGCAGTGGCCGCACCCATGAAGGTCATCAGGATCAGCAAGAGAGGATTGAAACAAAGACGCTTCATTCGGATGGCCCTCCGTTGGAATTGGGCTTTTATTGTATATCAGTCATCTGCCATTGTCGCCCGCCGAGTCGATCACGCCATGAGCCGGAGTTTTTCTTTCGGCCTGGTCTTCTGCCGCCATGGAAATAACGCAATAGGTGTATATTGGTAGCGCAATATGTAAAGAGCTACACTCCGAAGTAAATCGAGCCGGCCGGCTGCGACCAGGACCGTATAGCGAAAATGAAAATCCAGCGGCGAGAGTTTCTCAAGAGCCTTGCGGTTTCGGGCAGTCTGATCAAGACCAGGCCACGCACCGCGGGCCGCATAGATCGCGCAGCCCTTGTGAAGCGGCACAATCCGATGCTGCGAGATCTGGACCCCCTCTCGCCCCTGTCCATCGGCAACGGCGAATTTGCATTCACTGCAGACATCACCGGGCTGCAGACATTTCCCGAACAATACAAAGATGCTATGCCGCTGTGCACGATGTCCCAGTGGGGTTGGCATACATCGCCGCTGCCGCCGGGGCTCGAACCGAAGAATTTCCGCCTGACGCCGTACGACACCCATGGACGACAGGTCGGATATCCGACCAGCGCGGAAGGGCAGAACGGACTCTACAACTGGCTGCGCGAAAATCCTCACCGGCTCCATCTCGGGCAAATCGGACTCAAGATCGCGCTGGGCGGGGGCAGGGAGTTCCGGTCGCAAGACCTCACGTCGATTGAACAGAGGCTGGATCTTTGGTCGGGAATTTTGACCAGTTCTTTTATGGCAGCGGGCAAGACGGTCACGGTACGGACCGCCGTCCACCCCGGGCATGATCTTCTGGCGGTAATGATTGAATCGCCGTTGATCGCGGAAGGGCGGCTTGCGGTCCAATTCAACTTTCCTTATGGCTCCCCTGGAATGCAGGCCGCGGACTGGCAGCAGCCCGCAAAACATCGATCCCTGGTGGTAAACCAGGCGCCCGGGCGCGTCGAGCTGAGAAGGGTCCTGGATTCCGATGAATATTTCGCAACGATCTGCTGGCGTGAGCCGGCATCTTTCGCAGCCGGGACCGATCATCGGTTTGTATTGTCTCCGTCGAGACAAAACCCACGCTTGGAATTCGTCGCAGCGTTTTCGCCAGGCAATTCGGGCAAGTCGGTTCCGGATGCCCGGGCCAGTTTTTCCGCGAGCGAGAAACACTGGGATCGTTTCTGGACCGAAGGTGGCGCGATCGAACTGGCTGGCAGCCGGGATCCGCGAGCACAGGAGCTCGAGCGCCGCGTTGTGTTGTCTCAATATCTGACGGCGATCCAGTGCGCCGGTTCCAGGCCGCCGCAGGAAACCGGGCTGACGGTCAACAGCTGGTATGGCAAGTTTCACCTGGAAATGCACTGGTGGCACGCGGCACATTTCGCTTTGTGGAACCGGACTCCCCTGCTTGAGAAAAGCCTCGGCTGGTACCTTTCGATTCTATCTTCGACGAAGCGTACCGCCGAGACGCAAGGCTACGTTGGAGCCAGGTGGCCCAAGATGGTCGGCCCCGAAGGGCGGGATAGCCCCTCCCCAATCGGTCCACTGCTGATCTGGCAACAGCCGCACCCTATTTATTATGCCGAACTTTGCTACCGGGCACACGGGGATCGTAAGACGCTGGAACTCTATCGGCCGCTGGTATTCGAATCCGCGGCATTCATGGCGACGTTCGCATTCGCAGATCCAAATACAAAGCGGTATCTGCTCGGCCCACCTGTTATTCCGGCGCAGGAGAACCATCCTCCGGCGGAGACGTGGAATCCCACTTTCGAATTGGCGTACTGGCGCTTTGGATTGAAGCTCGCCCAGCACTGGCGCGAGCGGCTCGGGATGAAGCGAGATCCATCCTGGGATGATGTCATCTCCCGCCTCTCTGTCCTTCCCGCGCGCGAGGGGATTTATCTCGCCCACGAGAACTGCCCGCAGACATTTACGGAGCGAAACTACGATCATCCGTCCATGCTGGGGGCGCTTGGCGTGTTGCCGGGGGAAGAGGTCGACACGGAAACAATGCGCCGCACCCTGATCAAAGT
>JBEKYG010000472.1:0-4828 GCA_049511215.1 Acidobacteriota bacterium
ACTGTGTTGTTCGCGCCCACCTTTTTGGCCAACGGCGCCCTCCACGATGCTCGATATTGTCCTATGCAGCTGACCGGGGGATATTAGCTGCACCCGCTACCGAAGTCAACCGGATAAGCGTGATTTGGAATTCGAGGCTGCGATTCAAACATCGGGAAAAAGCAAAACTGCAACCACAATCTAACGCCAAGACGCGAAGAAATCAGCGATTTGAGATTCGAGATTCGAGATTTTGGAATCTCGAATCTCGAATCTCGAATTTAAGTAAGGATCAAAACTTTTGGCGTCTTGGAGCCTTGGCGGTAAGAATCTTTTCCGCCTGGCAAAGGATTTGCGGGTAAGTTATACGAATGGAGTGTCTGAATCGGAGGAATTCGAGGGTTAAAACTTGACAAGCGCGGCCAGGGCAAGAATGGAACCTTCCTCTTTTCCGGTTCTTTCAGCTGGAATTATGAGACCCGAACGGAAAAGCGGAATGTCTCATTTTCCCTGACCCCGTGATAATGCCTTGATTATAGATCAAGGCTCGGTAAGAATATCGCGCATGGATCCTGCAATCATCAAACATATCGTCCAGGAAGTCGGTTTTCCGGAATCATCCGTCACGGCCACCCTCGCGCTGTTCGAGGCGGGGGCCTCGGCCCCCTTCATCGTCCGCTACCGCAAAGAAGCAACCGGAGGCATGGATGAAGGCAATGTCCGCGCCATCCAGGAACGGATGATCTATCACAAGGAGCTCGAAGAACGGCGCGCGCAGCTCATCAAGTCTCTGGCCGACCAGGGCAAACTCTCCGATGAGTTGCGACAGCAGATCGAGAGCTGCTGGGACAGGGTGGACATTGAAGACCTGCACCACCGATTCCGGCCGAAGCGCAGAACTCGGGCGAGTGAGGCCATCGAGAAGGGATTGGAACCCCTGGCTGAATATATCTGGGGTCAGGATCCGGACGCGTGGAGTCTTGAGGAACACGTTGACGTCTTCATAGATCCTGAGAAAGGGATCGCCGACCGGCAGCAAGTCCTGCAAGGAGCTGCTGAGATCATCGCCGATTGGATAGCGGAAAGCTTCGAATTGCGCAAGGCATTGAGGGAAATGCTGTGGAACGAGGGGTTCGTTCTCGCCACGGTCGTCCCCGCCAAGGCAGGACAAAAGACGAAGTACAACATGTACTACGATCGCCGTGAGTCCGTCTCCTCGATCCCCTCTCATCGTGTTCTGGCAATTCGACGGGGAACGAAGGAGGGGGTGCTCACATCCTCGATCCAGTGCGACTCCGCCAAGGCACTTCAGTTGATCACGGACCTTATAATCCGGGATCGGGAATCCGCGTTTGCGCCCATCCTTGAGGTCGCCGCCCGCGACGGGTACAGTCGCATCCTGCGGCCGCTGATCGAGACCGAAGTCCGCGCTCAGCTGAAAGAGCGGGCGGACCGCGAAGCCATCCGCGTATTTCAGGAGAACCTCGAAAACCTGCTGCTGTCTCCCCCAGGCGGGGCCATCCCCGTCATCGGCGTGGATGCAGGGAAGAGTGAGGAGTGCCGCCTGGCCGCAGTGGACGAGCATGGCAAGTTCCTGGAGGAAGCAGTCGTATACCCGAGGCCTCCCAAGAGCGATCTCGAGGGCACCAAGACTGCTCTCCTTGACTTGGTCCGCAAGCACCATATCAGCGCGTTGGCGATTGGAAGCGGGCCAGGCGCGCGCGAAACAGAGAAGATACTGAGGCAGATCCTGGCGGATGAGAAGCTGGAAAACATTTTGGTTATCACCGTGAATGACGCCGGGGTTGTCGTCTATTCCTCGTCCCGCATCGGGCGGGAAGAATTTCCGGATCTGCCGGCTGCGACCCGCGCTGCCGTGAGCACGGCGCGCCGTCTTCAGGATCCATTGGCCGAGTTGGTGAAGATTGATCCCAAGCTGATCGGAGTGGGACAGTACCAACACGACGTCGATCAGAAGGAGCTTCACCGGCGCCTGGTCCAGACCGTACAATTCTGTGTCAACAGGGTCGGAGCCGACCTGAATAGCGCCAGCTTTTCACTGTTGCGCTACATTTCGGGAATCAGTGACCGCATGGCGCGGAGAATCGTCACTCATCGCGGAGCCAATGAAGCGTTTCCGACGCGAGCTGCGCTCCTGGAGGTCCCAGGAATGGATGAGAACACTTACCGGCAGGCAGCCGCGTTTCTGCGTGTCCCGAACAACGCTTTCCCCTTGGACCGCTCGTCGATACACTCCGAGTGCTACCCGATCGTGGAGAAAATGGCGGCCAGCGTGAATCTCGGCGTTGCAGATCTGATCGGGAATCGGGAAGTGGTCTCCTCGCTGAAGCTAGAGGAATTCGCGAGCGAAACCGTCGGAATGCCGACTCTCGAACTTATTCGCGAGGAACTTCTTGCGCCCGGAAAGGATCCGCGCGGTGCTTTTGCGCCGCCCAGGTTCCGGGCAGAATTTCGTGACATCGCCGATTTGAAGGAGGGCATGACCCTCGAGGGATCCGTTACTAATGTCACCAACTTCGGCGCATTCGTGGATATTGGCATCCACCAGGACGGACTGGTTCACCTCAGCCAGATGTCGAACCGCTTCATCCGTGATCCGCGCGAGGCAGTCAAAGTGGGCGACCTCATACAGGTGAAGGTCATTTCCGTCGAAGTGGAGACCAAGCGAATCGGGCTGTCGATGAAGGCGCTGCTCCCGCCGGTGCCGAGGCGCCGCAAGAAGCCCCGTCGGCGGGAAATCCCGCCCGCACAGGTTACGTCCGTAGCCGTCGCGGCCGCCGGCGGATCGGTTGAGACTGAGGGGAGTACAGTGGCACCTGCAGATCCACCGGTAGAGACCACTCAGGCACCACCAGCTAGACGTGAGCCCACCCATCGCCCGCGCTGGAGAAGCGGCCCAGCGCCCAAGCGGAACGATAACCATCCCGGGAGGACCGACACTCCGCCGAGAAACAACGATGTTCCACCCAGGCAGCCTGCGCCTCCCGCACCGGCCCCCGAAATCGATCCGGAACCCAAGGGGCCCGAGCCCACATTTCAGGAGAAGATTGCCATCCTGCGATCCAAATTCCGGGGCATAAACTAAAGACCGGCCTGCCGCGCCGTGTATCTCTCGGTTATTTTTGTGATTGGTTAGAATTTGAGGATGATCTCTTGCGGTATGCCCTTTGATTGGGGCAGGCGCAATGTGAAACCCTTCCCAGTCGCCGGCTTTTCTCCAACAGCAAAATAGAGAAACTTGTCACGCCCCGATAACGGAGGCACGGGCTCCAGCGCATGGGCTTTGTCGACAAAGTCCTTCTCCACAAGCGCCTTCTCGTGCTGGGAGAGGTCGCCGCCGCCGCCGCCGGGAATCATGACGACGTCGACGCCCGAACGGATATAGGGCCCGTAAGTCCCATTAGGATATCTCCCGGATCGGGGATCGTTCGGATCATATCGAGGATCGTTGCGGGGATCAGTAGTCGGAGGATAGCGTGGATAACGGGGATCATTTGGGTCGTTACGCGGGTCATTCGGATCGATCCGTGGATCAAGTCGGGGTGAAACGGAGACCTGACCCTCATCCGGGGCTGTGGCCGTGACTACCAGCCCTTTGAGAACCGCCTGCGCAACAACTTCCGGCGCCAAAAGCATGAGTTCATGGCCGGATGGATCGATGAGCCGTAGCCGATCGACCGGCAGAAACACTTCATTATGTCCGCGGTTGAACACGGCGAGTCGGATGGCTATGACGTGTGCGGGTGTGAGCTCTTTATAAAAATAACCCTTCTGCTCACCCGCATCGATCACCAAGTCGGCAGCATAGATTACGTCGCCATTGGTCAGGCGAGTCTGAAACTGCTCGGGCTTCTTTGGCTTCACCAGCTTGACTTTAAAGCCGGCAAACACGGTGCAAGTCAGGCTTAGGCTCACAAGAAAGGCAAGCGCTCTCTTCATGTCACCCCCGTGCAGCAGTGCCCGTCGGCATTGGATGTGGCTGCTGAAGGTGATAGTAATCCTTTACCCGCGGGAAATGCAATCCCGGCTTGTGTCCCTACTAGAGACTCATCCGGAAAGGCCGTTTCTTGCGAATGACGACATTGAAAACAAAGGACTTCTGGGCCGTGAAATCGCGAAAAAGAGGCTTTCCGGATTCGTCTCTAGGAGCCCGTCCGAGAAATAGGAGGGGTCGCGCGCATGGGGCTTGCCGGGCGAGCTCAAGGCGCGAGGAGGAAGCGATGTCGGTGCACATCGTTGACGACGAGCAACGCAGAGATCGCCCCGCAACCCCCATGCGCCCTTCGGATTCGGCGGCGCGGGGGCATCCGCGGCGTTGGCGCTCCTCGACGATGTACCGAGATATCGCCTGCGTCGCGCCGCCTTGCATCTGCCCCCGCGGCGCTCGGAACGCGGCCCCTCCTAATTCTCGGACGGGCTCCTAGGATTGCCGCAATTACTCCTGGGGTTTTGGGGAGCGCGGCGACCTGACACCGCTTTTGATGCTCCGCCGATGCGGAAGTCACGCCGCCGCGCTCCTGGATGGCCACGGTGTTCCCGGACCGTGGCCACGGATAGATGTCAATCGGTTGTGACTCATTTGGCGATGATGTTCTGACAAATCCTCCAGATGGCGTGCTACTGGATAACAATCGGAATGCGCCTGAAGAGATTAGTATCGCTGATCGTGTCCCGCACATGAATCTGAAGCGTATAGGTTCCTTTCTTGAGACTCTTCAGCGGCAGTGAGATCGCGACGGTTGCCTCTCCCTTCCTGTCCTCCATCGCCGCGCCTCCGCCCCCAGGTCCCCCGGGTCTTCCCTGTCCACCTCGGCCGCCAAAATCCCCA
>JBEKYG010000473.1:0-4827 GCA_049511215.1 Acidobacteriota bacterium
CGGCCGTCTGGAAAAATCCGGCGCGGGATTCTGTGGCCCCGGTAAAGGCCCCTTTCATGTGTCCGAAAAGCTCGCTCTCGAACAGCTCCTGCGGGATTGCTCCGCAATTGATCGGCACGAACGGAGCCGCGGCGCGAGGGCTGGCATAATGGATGGCTCTGGCGACAAGCTCCTTGCCGGTACCGCTTTCACCAGAGATCAGGACGGTGGCAGAACTGGGAGCCACATGCTGAATGGAGTTGAAAACCTCATGCATTGCCTCGGATTCCCCAAGGATCCCGTGCGGAGGCGCTGGTTTCGGCGGCAATTGAGTCCGGCTGTCACGGCGCAGGCGGACCTTGTCGAGGGTTCTCTCCACAGCGGCGAGCAGCTCCTCGTCTGTGAAGGGTTTGGCCAGATAATCCTCTGCCCCTGATCGGACCGCGTCGACGGCGCCCCCGATGGAAGCGTAGCCGGTTATCATCATCACTTCAGTATTCTCAAGGTTTTCCCTGATGTGTCTTATCAGATCAAGGCCGCTTCCCCTGGGCATCTTCAGATCCGTGATCACCAGGTCAATAGGCGCTGAGACCAGGATTCTCAAGGCCTCAGCAACGCCCGGAGCAGTGAAGACTTGATAGCCATGCAAACTCAGATTTCTGTCGAGGATCTCCAGAGTATCCGGAGCGTCGTCGACAACCAAGACGCATTCCTTCCTACTCAAATCAGCCATGTCGCTTGTTCTTCTCCTGTTCCTCGGCGCTGATCACCGGCAATCTGATCTCAAATCGACTGCCCTTCCCAACCTCGCTCTGCACCTGGATCGTGCCGCCATGAGACGTCACGATCCCGTGCACAACTGAAAGCCCCAACCCCGTCCCCTCATCGACGTCTTTGGTTGTGAAGAAGGGAACGAAAACTTTCTCCATCACTTCCCGACTCATCCCGGTCCCGGTATCTTCCACCACGAGTGAGATCCAGCCGCCCACCAACTCAGTCCTCAATGTCAAAGTACCACCGTCGGGCATTGCCTGGATCGCGTTCACAGAAAGATTTACCAGGACCTGGAATAGCTGCGAGGGATCCGCGGTGATTTCCGGGAGATCCGGGGCCAAACACTGTTTCATTTCAATATCCAGCTTGGCACAGCGCGACTCCAGGAAGTACAGCCCCTCTCTTATCATCTTGTTTAAGTCAACTCGAGTTTTCCTCGGAAGTGTCGACCGGGAAAACAGCATCAGCTTCTTTACGATTTCGCGGGCATGCAAGGCCGCATGCACGATCCTTTCGATGTCCTGGGAAGTCTGTTCTGCCAATTGCGGTGACTTCTTGGCAAGCTGGGCGAAGCCGAGAATGCTGCCCAGAGGTTCATTCAATTCATGCGCCACGCCCGCGGCAAGCTGCCCGATGGTGGCCAATCGATCAGAATGCCTGAGTTGATCCTGCAGCTTGAGCGTATTTTCGTCGGCCTGGCGTTGTTCGACGATCAGCGCTATTTGGACAGCCACCGCGTTGATGAGGCTACGTTCCTCCCTGAGGAAGGGTCCCTCATCCAGAGTCGGTTTCGGTTCCATATAGACAACTTCAACAAATCCCCGCTTCGTCCCCTCGACCACAATATCGGCGAGCTGCACATTTTTGCCCCCGGTATGACTTGAAGATTTGAATTCACGGTCATCAAAGACGATGCGGCCATGAGCGATCTTGGGATACTGCCAGGCTGGAGGCAAGAGATCGGCTATCTCCTGTAAGATTTGTTCCAGCGGAATTTCCTTTCTCTTCGCAAGCGTAGCAATCCCATAGAGGCATGTCAGCTCTTTTACTCTCTCCCGCAGCGCAGCCTGGACACGCTGGTTGACCAGAGCTAGTCCCAGCGTTTGCGCCACGGTTTCGTAAAGTTCAATATCCTGCTTGGCAAAACTGTGCGCTTGTTTGTACTGCAATTCAACGAGGCCAATTCTCTCGTTGGCGACCACGGAAGGTATCAAGGCCAGCGATGGGAATTCTCCGTCCAACTTTAGTTTTTGCGCAGGGACATCGCTTCCCGGGCCTGGAAGCAATGAGAAAGGTTGGGTGGCATCGCCTGTCCAAAAACTGCCATACGGGGTAAAACAGGACGCCGACAGGTCGCAGGTTCCGCCCATTACTTGTCGTCTGAGACGATCCATAGCAGGCATCCCTCTGCAGTATTTCTGTCCACCCCCGGATGGAGCGTTGATCATGTCGACAACAACGGCACCGTCTTCACCTGTCGAAGCGCTGCAAGAAAATAATTGAATGTTTTCGCGGAAGAGGATGCGGATAGCATCGCATCCGGAAAAATCAATCAGAAGGCGGATGATTTCCTGCAGGAAATCGGCTTTCGGCTCGCCGCGATTGGCGCAGTTAAGGATCAGGTGCGACAGCCTTTGAAAATCCTCAGGCAACCTCGAGCCTGGCAGGCCAGCATCAGATTTCCCCCGGCGGTCCCTAATCATGACAAGCCTTTCGAACGTGCCACCAGCCTAATCGATTTCCGCTGAATAGATTCGGACGAATTCTTGTCATGATTTATATCATACCTCCCGGTCAGGGCACATCCTGTAAAGGATCTGGCGTCAGGATGAAACGCCGATGCGGGCGAGATTTCATCCGTGCGGTCGCGCACAAACTGGCCTTGAAGCTAGGAGCCCGTCCGAGAATTAGGAGGGGCCGCGTTCCGAACGCCGCGGGGGCAGATGCCAGGCGGCGCGACGCAGGCGATGTCTCGGTACATCGTCGAGGAGCGCCAACGCCGCAGATGCCCCCGCACCGCCGGAACCCGAAGGGCGCATGGGGATTGCGGGGCGATCTCTGCGTTGCTCGTCGTCAACGATGCGCACCGACATCGCCTCCTCCTCGCGCCTTGAGCTCGCCCCGCAATCCCCATGCGCGCGACCCCTCCTAATTCTCGGACGGGCTCCTAGGTTTGCGGCGGGTCCACTGATTCGCTTCAGGAATTGCGCCTGTGACGCTCTGCGGAAACCAGGGGGCCAAGGGCCGCCGGCCCCTTCGTTGCATCGCATTCAGCAAGGACAAGGCTCATCTTGCGCGAACCGATCGCTTGGCGGTCTTTTTGGGGGGCTTGACCGGCATGTGATGGTTGAAGCTGAGAATCTGCTCCACGTCGAGCTTGTCGGTATCCATGACATACTGAATGCCGCTTATCTCAGAAGCCTCGTGGGTGAGAGCCGCGATATCGTTACGGGAAATGTGCTCGGGCGAGAATTTGCGGCTGCCGGCCATCAACTGTCGCAGCCCCTGGGCGAGGCGTTCATAGTACGTGTAAAGTCCCAGCGCACCGGACGGGATCCTCTCAAACTCTCTTTCGCCCAGCTCTTTCCTAAGCGAGCCGGCAGTAACAAAGATCTCCTCCTTGGCGCTCCCAAAACGCTCGACATAGACGGGCAATTGCTGGCTTTCAATCGCGAGCCCGATGGTTTTGCCCACCATCGCGGCAGCGATAGGTCCGCGAGCCATTCCTACCATCTTCACGAACGGAGCCCCAAGGGCCAGCCCTTTGAAAATCTGATCCTCGAAGGTGAATCCCCCTGCCACCGCGAATGCGGGCACATGTTTTTTCTCGTCAGCTAACCGCTTCGCATACTGATAAAGAAGCGAATGGAGTTCGACCGGTGGAACACCCCATTCGTTCATCATGCGCCACGGGCTCATGCCGGTGCCACCGCCCGCGCCATCTACCGTTAAGAGATCCAGCTTGTATTTCGAAGAAAACGCCACGGCGCGGGCAAGATCCGCGGGGCGATATGCACCGGTCTTCAGGAATATGTATTTGGCTCCGGCCTTTCGCAGTTCCTCGATTCTCTTGGCAAACGATTCTTCCGTCACCATGCCGACACGAGAATGCCTCTCGAACTCCTTGAAGGTTCCCCGTTGAAAGGCGTCAATCATGTCAGGATCCGTCGGATCCGGCAACACGACATAGCCGCGTTCATAGAGGGTCTGCGCTTTTTTCAGATTTCGGATTTTCACTTCGCCGCCGATGTCCTTTGCGCCCTGTCCCCATTTCAGTTCCACGCATTCCACGCCCAGCTGGTCAATCGCGTATTCCTGCACTCCCAGTCGCGTATCTTCAACATTTGCCTGAACCACGATCGCTCCCCAACCGTTGTGCTGGTAGTCTTTGTACAGCTTTACGCGGCGTTTCAAATCGACGGCATCGAAAACACGCCCGTTCTTGATCACAGCTTCCATGTCCATGCCGACGACGTTTTCGCCGATGGTCAATCCCGTGCCGGACAAAGCAGAACCGATAGCAAGGCCCTCCCAGTTGTTTTTGGCGATGTCGGTCGAGCCAATGCCTGGGATGATCCAGGGGTAACGGAACTTGAGTCCCTTGTCATGGCCGATTACGACTTCCAGCTTTACAGCGGGGAAGATGGCCTTGTCGCTGTCCTGCGCGATACCATGCGCACCGACTGCCGTGCCCATGATGTTGAAATGTGAATAGTCGACAGGATAGACCTTCTCCGCGGCAGTCGTTATCACCCCAAACGGTTGGGGATAGATCACCTCGTGTCCCCGGTAGGCCGATTTACCTATCTCACACATTCCGATGCAGCCGTCCACGCAGGTAACACACATGCCGGAAGCGGGCACGATCGAGCCTTCGGTCCTATTCTTGGTTAAAGTAGCTGCTGACGAATTTGTGCGCGATAGTGACATTTTCATCCTCCTTAGGGTTCGAGCAAGAATAAGTTGGCATTTTGGCGCGAGCGCCGGGCGGGCAGATGCAAGGCGCCGCGACGCAGGCGATGTGGTGACATCGTCGAGGAGCGGCAACGCAGCAGATGCCCGCCCGCCGCCGCG
>JBEKYG010000474.1:0-4825 GCA_049511215.1 Acidobacteriota bacterium
ATCGCGACCATTTACCGCACCCTCGACTTGTTGGACAAGGCTGGTCTGCTTCGCAAGATCCAGTGCCCGGGTGGACAGGTGCGTTACCAGTACAAGCGAAGCGACCAGTCTGAGCACCAATATCATCTGATCTGCACAGTCTGCAGAAAGATCCTGGACTATCGGGATTTCGAGAAGGAAGAACTTGATCTTTTAGGCAAGACCGAGGACCTCCTGGAGCAAAAATCCGGATTCCTCATCAGGGACCACAACATTGAATACTTCGGGCTCTGCAAGAAGTGCCGGCCCGACGGGGCGAGAATTCTGGCAGAAAACGAACTCGGCGAATTTGGGCCTGGGAGACCCCCGCTGGACTCAAAGCAGTGCCAATCCCCAGTAAGGAGATCACATGAGAATTGCCATCGCTACGGACCAGGATTTTGTAGCATCCGGTTTCGGCTGTTGTCCGGCGTGCACGATCGTGGATGTTGAGGATGGGACTATCCGCGAGACCTTTATCATTCCCAACCAGGGATCCAAGCATGAATACTGGGCTGAACTCTTCTGCCGGAACTCAATCAAGCACCTGATTGTTGGGAAGATCGGGGCGCATGCGAGGTCCGTAATGAACTGGTGGGGGATCGAAGTCATGGCCGGCGCCCAGGGCCCCATTGACGACGTCGTCCATCGGTTCGCGCGTGGAGAACTCCGATCCGAGGCGGAATCCGGCTCCGGAGATTGCGGCTCCATTTCTGCTAGAGCATGACTCGGCCGCAAAGAACCGGATCGGTCTTCCGTCATCCATCTCAGAGCCTGTACACGGAAAGTTTCAAAAATTGAGGTCTAACCATGGAACAATTGATTTTTTTGGATAATGCTGCCACGACTTTTCCGAAACCAGAATCTGTCTATACCTTCATGGATCAGTTCTATCGCCGCGCCGGCGTCAATCCTGGACGCTCCGGGTACGATCTGTGCATGGAGGCCGGAGAATTGCTGGATAACACGAGGAGACTGCTCGCTCGGTTCTTTAATGGCAGCGATTTCAACAGGCTATGCTTCACCTATAACGCCACCGATGCGCTTAACCTGATCATTTTCGGCATGCTGGCTGAAGGCGATCACGCGATCACGACCACGCTCGAACACAATTCCGTGCTGCGTCCATTATTTCACCTTTCGAAATATGGCGGTGTTGAAGTGGATTACGTTCCCTTCACTGGCGCCGGCTTAATCGATCCTGACGGATTTCGGGGACAGTCACCATAACCCCCACACTGTTGGAAGATGTTCCACATCAGTGTTGGTCAAGGGAGTCTGGGGGTTATGGTGACAGTCACCGAAATCCTAGCGGGGCGGAGGAACTCGGAACCAGCGGATTCCGCGCAGGACGAAGGCGTCGGAGTAATCGTTGGGGCCCGGCAGCGGATTCATTTCCACTTTGGCGACCCAAGCCTCCGGGCGCGGATATCTGGCCACAAGCTGCTCGCGCAGCTACGGGATATCGCGCACATAAATGCGGTCACCCTTTGCGGGGTCGAGGGCGTTGGCCCTGAAGAACGAGGAGTGGGTGAAGTCGGGACCATCGACAAAAATCAGGGCGCGGGGCGGAACCCCAGCGGCGTTGGCGCCGGCCAGCGCCTCGGCGGGATGCCCGTGGTAGCTTTGCGCGTGATAGCGCAGCTCCACCGGGAGCCGCACGGCCAGTGGGAACGCCAGGGCGGCTGCCGTTGCGATCGCTGCGATGCTGACGCGCACCGACGCGGGGAGCGGCGCCGAGAGGCTCCGGAGCCAACCGGCAGCTTCCACAGGGCTTAGCACCCAGCTAGGATACTTTCCTCCTTTTCGCCTCTTCTCCCCGTTCGGTTGCAGGAACGCGGCGGCATATTGAAATATGTGGACATCAGCGGGGCGGGCCTATTCTCAAAGTGGAGACTCCGACGTTAACGGAACGTCGGGCCTACGTCTTGGCAGCAGACTCCGCCCTGTCCTGCCCGACTGGCACCTTCCCTGGAACATGGCACTATGCGACGTTGCCGGGACCGTTTATGCCAGGGGCAAGATCACTGTGTCGTCACGACTCGGTCATCGTTGTACTCCTCTTTGAAACGTAACGATCGTTGTGCCAACACCGCCACCTTGCGGGCCAGGTTCCGTCTCATCCGATCCGGATCGATGCCGGCCTCCACTCCCGCCCGCCACCTTCGGGTGAGCGCATTATCCGCGTCACAAAATCCGCCATCTGACTCTCCTCCAAGGCCACCTGTTTGGGCCCCGGGATACTCAGCAAGAACGCAACCAAATCCGCTTCTCGAGTCGCCACATGAGTGCGCTTGATCTCCCGACCGCGATCACTGAAAACACTGATATGAGTGTTTGTACTATCTATGTCCATTCCTATATGCTTCATTTTGGGCCTCCGGTTTCATGGTTGTTTCGAAACAACGTCAAATGCTCAACCATGCAAGTTCACCGCGAGGCCCGCTCTGTCATAGTTTCTCCAAGGCACCAAGAGGTTTAATCCTTGATTTCTTGGCGTCTTAGAGTCTTTGTGTCTTAGTGTTAAATTTTGGTTGCGGCTATGCCGCCTCGTGTAATTCCTGGTTACCATTTTGGTGGAGGTGGAAGTATCACTCAGAGTCGTCGTAAATCGATCGAAACCAGCCGGCAGGCCGAAAGGGCCGGAGTGGTGGGCTGCTATCCGTCCAGCCGCTTGCGGGCCCGGGCCGAGGAGTCGCTTGAAGAGCTCGAGGCGCTTGCGGAAGCAGCCGGCGCCGAGGTCATCGAGCGCATGCTTCAGGAACGTCCGACGCCCGATCCGGCGTTATTCATCGGGCGCGGAAAAGCGGAAGAGTTGCGCCTGTGCGTTGAAGCTGAAAATATCGACCTCATTATATTCGATGAGGAGCTGAGCCCCGGACAGCAGCGTAACCTTGAAAACAAGATCGGTTGTAAGATCCTCGATCGCACCCAGCTCATCCTGGATATTTTTGCGCACCGCGCGCGGACGCGCGAAGGCCAACTCCAGGTCGAGCTGGCCCAGCTGAATTACCTGCTGCCCAGACTGTCCGGGAAAGGGACCATGCTGTCAAGGTTGGGCGGCGGCATCGGCACCCGTGGGCCCGGCGAAACGAAACTGGAGTCGGACAGGCGGCGCATTCGCGGCCGGATCGCGCGGATGCGCCTCGACTTGGAGCAGGTTCGGACGAGCCGGAAGCTGCAGCGCGCCCGGCGGCAGGGTATTCCGGTGCCGATCGTGGCCCTGGTAGGCTATACCAATGCGGGGAAGTCGACGCTGTTCAACGCCCTGACTCAGGCCGGCACGGAGGAGAGCAGCCGGCTTTTTGCAACTCTCGATCCGCTCCTACGCCGCGTGACACTGCCAAACCGGCTCGAGATCGTCCTCTCCGACACGGTGGGCTTTGTCCGCAAGCTTCCCCACGACATTGTTGCCGCCTTCCGCGCCACGCTTGAAGAAGTGCAGGAAGCAAACCTGCTCTTGCACCTCATCGATATTAGCAATCCAGGCTGGCGTGAGCAGGCTCAGGCAGTTGAGGATGTTTTGGCGCAGCTCGAGGTGATGAAGACGCCCACTATTGCGGTCTACAACAAATCCGATCTGGTGCCCGTGGGCGCGTCCGGAGAAGTGCCCCCGATGTCTGGCCATCGATCCGTTCTCGTCTCAGCCAGGACCGGCGCAGGGCTGCAGGCGTTGATCAGCGAAATCACCCAGGAACTCGAATCCTTCGCCATGGAGCTGGAGCTTAAGATACCGTATGCCAATGCCGGAGTGCTTTCCCGGCTCCACGAACAGGGCAGAATTCTACATGAGGTGTACGAGACCGACGGCGTCAAGGTGAGCGTGTCGATCCCGCGCGCGGCGGCTCGACCGTTGCGCCGATACCTCATTCAGAATGAAAAAGAGGAGCACTGAAGATGAAGAGAAGAGAGTTTAATCAAATGCTGCTGGCATCCGCGGCCTGTGCGGCGGGCGCATTCTGGTTGCAAGAGTCCGACGCGTTCGCGGCTCAGTCAAGTCCTGTTTCCCACAACATCAATCCGGACCGCCTGCGCTCAAACCTGGAAACGCTTTCGCAGTTTGGGCGCAACCCGCAAGGTGGTGTGACCCGCGTTGCCTGGACCCAGGCGGATGTCGAAGGCAGGCGCTTCGTGATGGAAAAGCTCATGCCGGCTGCCGGCCTTAAGGCTCGTGTGGATCCCGCCGGATCGATTTACGGCAGACGAGAAGGGAAAGAGGAGCTTCCGGTGATCCTGTTCGGCTCTCACATCGATACCGTTCCAGAAGGAGGCATCTTCGATGGGGCGCTTGGCTCGCTGTCTGCGATCGAGATCCTGCAGACCCTCGCAGAGCGAAGAATCGAGACCCGCCATCCGCTCGAGTGCGTGATGTGGTCCAATGAGGAAGGGACACACTACGGGCGCGGTCTGTTCGGATCGCGAGCAGCCGTGGGAGAGTTCGAGCGCGGGGAACTCGATGACAAAGATGAGCTGGGGGTGCACATCCGGGACGCCGTCGCCAGTGTCGGCGGGGATCTGTCGCGCATAGGTGAGGCAGTACGCAAGAAGGGCGAGATCGCGGCATACCTCGAGCTTCACATCGAACAAGGTGGCATCCTCGATCGGGCGGGGATTCCCATCGGCGTGGTCGAGGGCATCGTGGGGATTGTGCGCTACCAAGCGATGATTACGGGAGAAGCAAATCACGCAGGGACAACGCCAATGCCCGGCCGGAAAGACGCCCTGATCGCCGCCTCGCGCCTGGTCATTGCCGTCCGCGAAGAGACCGTACGAGAGCCGGGCCGTCAGGTCGGCACTGTGGGGAAGC
>JBEKYG010000475.1:0-4814 GCA_049511215.1 Acidobacteriota bacterium
GAGAAACGGCGGAAACACGGCATGCCAACATTAGAGAAACCGACAAACGAGTGGGTTGAAAGGCAATTTGAACCCGCCGGATCTCGCTGGAAGTAGGATAGAAGGAGTTCTTAAATCACCTCTACATTGAAAAAACCACGGCCAAAAATGCCGCATCGAGGGAGTTCGGAGCAATCCATTGCTGCCAGGCAAGGATTTGCGTGCACTCCAGGTTGCCGCACTCAAAGGTATTGTGGTCAGTGGGGTGGCGGCGCCAATTCGCCGGCTTCGATGCGGATGGGCAGGCGGTTCTGGCTCGGAGGAAGCGGGCAGGTTGCGAAGGGTGTGAACGCGCACGGCGGATTAACCGCCTTGTTGAAATCCAGGATGATACTCCCGTCCTTTGCCGCGTCGGCATAGAGAAATCTCCCGCCACCGTAAGTCTCTTTGCCGCTGGTTGCATCGCGAAAGATAAAGAAAAGATTGCGCCCCGATTCCACGGGCTCCAGGCTGTACTCCTTGCCTTGGATCTGGAACCATGCGCGTCCGGGCGACTTTTCCTGGTTCACATCACCCAGAACATTCACGATCCCAATCATCTTGGGCTGCTCGTACGCCTCCCACCGTGCGACGACCCGGTAGCTTTCCTGGACGGGATACCACTTCATACCCCGAAACTCCCGCAGGCCGGGGCTGTTTCTGTCCCGTATCCGGAGGCCGACTCTTTTGCCCCGCACGATGACCGTGACGGAGTAGCTGTCGCGGGTGAATATCGTGGGATTACCGGAGGAATCGGGCCTCATTTCTATTGGGGCGCCGTCAGGGGGGTGGAGCGTGACCTTTCCGCCGCGCAGCTCGAAAATGCCGAAGTCCGGGGCTCCTTTCGGCAACGAGATCCGGTTCTCCCCCTCTTGGAACCATTCCAGCCCGGCAAGCGTCAGCCATCCCGTCTCCGAGCGCAGCGCAGCCTCCTCGGCCGCCCGCCACTTTTCAATTTCACTCCTGTAATCCGCCCCGATCGCCAAAAGAACTGCCAATATAAGACCGAGCATTCACGCCTCCAAAAAAATCCCACGGACTCCAGCGTTGTCCGATCGCGTCGTGGTGCACTGGAACAGCATTTTTATCCGAGGGGTGCCGGGGGACAAGTCAAAAATGAGTAGCGTGGCAGATGGGAGCGAATCGTCCCGATGCCGGAATTTAATCCGGCAGAGGCAAGATTCAGTCACTGCTTCTACTTTGTATCCATCCCATCCGGTTCAGGTCCCGCCAGAGATATCCAAACGCAGCCAGACTCAGACCCAGAAGAAATGCTCCATGTCCCCAGTCGCCGAACAGAAACTTTCCGGTGCCGAACAGACACGAGTAGACCAGCACGATCCCGGCCGCCCAATCAAGAAAAAGCTTCCCGTACCCGGTCGTCCCCTGCACCTCGGGCAGGAGGGAGGCGATCGGTTTCCAAAGAACTCCGCCGGGACGAACCCGGAGATAAAACTGCTTCAGCGTCTCGATGTCTGTCGGCCGCGTGCTCAAGGTGACCAGTAGCCAGGTCAGAGTGGTAAAGAGACAGATATAGTAGAGCGAATCGGGGAACGTGATCCGGGTTTGAAATCGAATATAGGAATACGCGAACACGGGAGCGATCATGGCTGCGATCTCGCTCCAGGCATTGATCCGCCACCAGAACCATCTCAGGATGAGGACCAGTCCTACCCCGGCGCCGCACTGAGAACAAAATAGCCGATCACAACCGCCCAGTCGATGATCGTCATCTCTGCTCCTGAAATTGCCCTGATTATCCCGGAAATGAAACCACGAAATACACGAAAAACGCCAAACCGGTTTCGTGTATTTCGTGTATTTCGTGGTTTCTGTCAAATATACTCCGCCATTATGACCATGACCGGCAAAACCCGGATCGCCGCCGCCATGCGACATCAACCCGTGGATCGCGTTCCGGTGATGTGCCAGCTTGCGTTGGGACACTATTTCCTAAACACATCTTTTCCTGCGATCGAAATCTGGCACTCCACCGAAGGATTCGGGGAGGCGCTCATCACCCTGCAACGGAGATATCGCTTCGACGGCATTTTGATCAATTTGCCGGGGAGGGATCCACACTGGCGGTCCCATGTCATCCGGATCGAAGACAGGGGCAGCGAAAAGATCATCCACTGGAAAAACGGCTGGTGCACCGTATGTCCCACGGATGACAATCCTCACTGTATTCGCGAGGAAGGGACGGAGTGTCATCCTTCTTTCGCACAGGTTGATCCGCAGAGGCTCTTCTATATCGAGCCTCATGATCTTGGAGGTCTCGAGTACCCTTCGGCCTGGGGATTTTCGCCGGACAGCTCCCAGCCTGACAACTTCTTCCCGCCCTGGCAATTTGACACCATCGATTACGTCATTGAGCGTGCCGGCCACGAAGTCTCCGTTCACGGCGAGATCTTCTCCCCCTTCTCGCAATTCCTCGAGCTGCTGGGCTGCAACAGCGCCCTTGTGGCTCTGCTCCGGGATGCAGGGAAAAGCAAGGCGTGTCTGCAGGCTCTGGCTCGCGGTGCGATCGCGCTGGGCTGCGGCCAGGCGGCCCACGGTGTCGAGGCCATTCTGATCTCATCCGCATTCGCTGGTGCAGGTTTTATTTCGCCGCAGCACTACCGCGAGTTCGTCTGGCCCTATGAAAGATTTGTGATCCAGGGCATCAAGGCTGTTCATGACATACCAATCTACACCCACACCTGCGGGCGAATCGGCGACCGGCTGGAATTGCTGGCAGAGACCGGCACCAACGGCATCGACACGCTGGATCCCCCTCCGCTCGGAGATGTCGAACTGGCAGATGCGAAGCGGCGAGTAGGCAAACGGCTTTTCCTCAAAGGAAACATGGATCCGGTGAACGTTATTTTGCACGGGACTCCCGAGCAGGTGCATGAGACGGCCTTGCGCTGTATTGCCATCGGGTCGCCTGGGGGAGGCTACATTCTCAGCTCGGCCTGTTCGATTTCTCCGCACACCCCGCCGGAAAACATTTCGATGCTTTCCACAGCTGTTGCAGGAAAATAGCTGCTCAACAGAGGTGATATTGCGATTTCCCTCTCCTCCGGTTTGCGCCCTCATTCGGGATCGGAATGCCAATAAAATCGGAGTTTCCTTCTTTGCCGACGAGGAACCAATCGGTATCGCCAGCCGCAACGGCGCAGAAAGATCTGCACGATCCCTGGGGGACGGCCTGGGGGACGGGGACTGACGACGGCAACTGCTTGAAAGCGCTTGCAGAACCGCAGGTCAGATGCCTCTTTGAGGGGCTTAAAACAAAAATTGGAGGCCGATTTTTCAATCTAAGATCTGCATCCGATGCGTTAGCGTAATCCCCGATTGTGTGCGTCCCACTTTCCTGCGCTGTTGGAAATCGCCACGCATGGTCATCGGTCTTAGGTTCAATAAGCGGGCTTGTTTTTTTGATGTAAGGGGGAATTTGGAGGGTGAAGAATTGTCGAAAGATCATGTGGTCAGGACCTTGCCGTCGTCAGTCCCCCGTCCGTCCAGGACCCGGAGCGGCGCCGGCGGGAGTGCCTCCTCGTCCGGCGGAATGCCATCGAGCAGCCAATGGATGTCGGCGCGCACCGCAAGGCCGAGCGCCGCGCTGCGTGTCAGGCCCGGCCTCCGCGCCGGTGGCGTGGCAAACAAACACCCGGAACAGGACAATTCAGGCTTCTCCAGGGAAGCCCGAAGCACCTGGGCGCGCCTGCTCAGAAAAATCTTTTCAATTGACGTCCTCGAATGCCCGCAATGTGGCGGCCGCATGAGGATTGTGGCGGCAGTCCATCCCCCGGATGCAATCAGTAAAATATTGGACTGCCTCGGCCCGCCTTCGAGACCGCCGCCAATTGCACGCGCCTCTCATGATCTCGATGCAGACAGAGCGTGATTCGCTTAGCGAACGGCATGCAAAGCACATCTTGGGTAGAGGTGTGCGCAAAACTCGAGTTCTAGCGCCTATTTTGAGGTATAATCGGGTCCGCTGGCGAGTGACGCGGGCGCGCAGCGCCCGGCCGAAGTTGATATAATATTTTATCTCGGAACCTGACCGCGGCCGCGCCCAGGCTTCGATCCGAAATGCAATCAATTCCGACTATCCGCCGGAGCCACCGCTGAGCGAGCCGCGGTTTGGCTTCTTGGAACCGGAAAATGCGAGGTGCCGAATGGCCCGTGAAGGTCTAATCTGTTTCGCTCTTGTCCTGTTCTCGCCGCTAGCCTCGCCGCAACCCTCTCCTGACAAACCTTTGAACTTCGAGTGCAGGGTTGCGGCGAATGGCGACGGTGAAGCCGTGATTACAAATCAGAGCGCTTCTCCCCTCACGGCCTACGTTTTCCAAGTGCTTCGCGAGCCCTGCAACCCCATACAAGCTAACGAGCAAGTGTTCCGTGGATACGACGCGAGTACCGCCCCCGATGGCAAGTCTATTCCGCCGTTTGCCTCAACTATTCAAAACCTCGGTGCCTCTTACTGCAATAAAGACGGCGTTACCTCTCCCGCAAAGGCATTACTAAAAGCGGCTCTTTTTGCAGACGGAAGCAGCTATGGGAACAAGCAATGGGTGGAGATATTACTCCAACATCGAGCACTCGAGCTGCAAAGGATCGACGGAGCCATTAGCGCACTAATATCTGGAACTGGGAGAAAGAACACCCGGCAGGAATATGTGGTGCTACTGGAAAAAGCCGAGGCGTCGTCTAACCAGCCAAAAGAAAACTCTCCGCCAGTCGAGTTCTCCGACGTCGATCCCTACGAAACAGCGATACGCCAACTGAAGGCCAACCCGGCGGCGCCT
>JBEKYG010000476.1:0-4792 GCA_049511215.1 Acidobacteriota bacterium
ACGGCGCTATTTGTTTGGAAGAGAGATCTGAACGTAAACTTTCTTGCGCATTTCCTGGCAGACCTTGTTGGGATCATTATCGTGCCGCTTGTCCACCACTGAGTTGATGCCTGATATCACGTTCATCACTTCTCATCGGCAGTAAACTTGGGCGAAAGCGATTTCGCGCAACACCCAGCAAGATGCCACTAGCGTGTGTAGTGCGATCTGCCAGCAAGCATCCAGCACGCACCGGATTATCTGGAGGCGCTCGGGGGCTTTGAAGGGTTTGAGCAGAACCTACCGCGTTAAACGTCGGTTGGAAATCATTGCAAATATGATTCAGCCCGGTTTCAGTCCAGGGCTGCGGCACCCACCGTGACTGCCCCGCAAGAAAGCAGCTCCTCTCTCCCGATACCGCAAATGCACAGAAGAAACGGCAATGTCGGCCCCGGAACTACTTATGGTCTGAGTTGATGAGAAGAGTTTTTTCGATCGACGTTTTAGAATACCCGCGCTGCGGCGGCCCGCTCAAGATCATCAGCCTGATCGACAGCGCCCCCGTCATCGAGAGCATCCTGCGCCACTTTAAACGCTGGGACCGCCCCGAGCGCCCTCCGCATCCAGCCCACCAGAGATCCATGGACTATGACCCTGATGCGATTGCCTACGACGACCTTGATGAGCGGTTGGAACCCACCCAATAGGGTTGGGGCACCCCCGTCTCTGCTCCACTGCGCCAGTCGGCGGGTGCCGCACAGGGAGAGGTATGCTTGCCTGCGCGCCCGAAACGGGCCGGAGAGCGCCCGCCGGGCCCGCCGGGCGCCTCTCCAGCCCGTTTCAACACCTTTCACCTACGATCCCTACTCCAATTCGCCCGCTTGTCTGCATGGAGAAAGAATTCCGCATGCTTTCATCAGCAATCCGTCGTATCATCTCACCAGCAGGGAAAACATTTGCCTATCTCTCAAATACTTCGAGACAGTTGTTTGTGATGCATCAATGCCCAGCTTGAGCAGTTCGCCATGAATTCGCGGCGCTCCCCAGGTGGGATTAGAAATGCACATTTTGCGGATGAGTTCTCTGATTTCTCGTCCGGCATCGGGTCGTCCTGGGTGCCGGCTCTTCCATCGCCAGTAAAGACGGAAGCCCTGGCGATGCCAGCGAATCACGGTTTCTGGCTTGCCGATTACGAGAGCTGAGCGCCAATCAGACCAAAGCTTCGAGAGCCACACCCAAAGGAAGCGGTCTGATGTGCGCAGTCATCTTCGCTGATTGGAAGATCTTTGGAGGATGTTCAGTTGGTGACGGAGTGCGAGGATCTCAGCCTGGAGTGCAAGGCGCGATCAAAAGCTGACGAGCAGGGTTGAAATGAGGGAAACTAGCACACCCTTCATGGATCTGAAGACTAACAACCGATCCAGTAGGTGCAACAATTTCAATCTGGACCAAATTTCTGGCAACCACCACCGGCTACCGACAGCGGACCTCCTTCGTCTCCGGCTTGACTTCGCCGCCAAATAGTACTTTGTATGGTAAAGTGCTTCGCATATACTGTGCCCATGGAAACGCCAAAAGCCTTGAGAATCGCGCCCCGCCTGAGCCCAACCGTGCGGCCCGCCGTCATTCGAAAACGTCACGCGCTGCTGATCAATCCGTTTTATCCAAAGGATCCGCACGCCAGTTTTGGCAAGCACGTGTTGACGCCGACTCTGGCTCTCATCAGCATCGCGGGGAGCACGCCGTCGAACTGGACGGTGCGGTATTGGGACGAGAACCTCCTGCAAGGTCCGCCTCCCGCGACACCATTCCCGGAGGTCGTCGGCATCACGGTCCACCTGACGTTTGCCGATCGCGCATTTGAGCTTGCCCGCTGGTATCGAGCTCGCGGCGCCAAGGTAGTTCTTGGAGGGCTTCACGTTCTCTCGTGCCCTGAAGAGTGTGCGCCGCATGCCGATGCCCTCGCTGTCGGTGAAGGAGTGCAGCTGTGGGGCCCGATTTTACGTGATGTCGAGAAGGGAGCGCTCCAGCGTCGCTATGAAGGCAGCTATCGGCGGCCGTATCGGGAGGATCCGCCGCCCCGGCGCGACCTGCTGCCGCGACGGCAGTTTCTCACGACGTCGAGTCTTATCGCGACTCGCGGTTGTCACAACCGTTGCGGCTTCTGTTATCTGTCTACGGAGGGCCTGCACATGCCCTATTTGATGCGCGACGTCGAACAGATTGCGGCCGAATTCGAAGCGGACGGCCAGCCCTATGGAGTCTTCACGGACAACAATCTTGGTTCGAAGCCCGAGTATTTGCGGCAACTATGCCGGGCCCTGCGGCCGGTCAAGAAGATCTGGAGCGCCGCGGTTACCATCGATGTGACCGACGATCCGTCCCTCGTTCGTGAAATGGCTCTGGCCGGTTGTACTGGAGTGTTTATCGGTTTCGAGTCACTCCAGGGAAACAATATCGCGGATGCCGGCAAAAAGAGTCCACGACCGGACGACTACGCCAGGGGGGTGGCGATACTCCACGACAACGGCATTCAGATCAACGGCAGTTTCGTTTTCGGTTTTGATCACGATCGTCGCGACGTCTTCGAACGGACAGCGGAGTGGATTGAAACCAATCGGCTCGAGTGCGCGACGTTTCACATACTCACGCCGTACCCGGGCACGCCGCTGTTTGCGCAAATGGAGCGGGAAGGGCGCCTCCTACACAAAAACTGGTCGAGCTATGACACCGCTCACGTCGTATTTCGTCCGAAACACATGTCGCCTGAAGAACTGGCGGACGGCTACGCGTGGTGCTACCGCCGGTTGTTCTCACACCCGTCCATTTGGAGCCGCCGGCCGACCGACCCGGCCGCCGTGCTTCCCTACCTCGGAATGGCGTACCTCTACAAGCGATCGAACGGGATGTGGCACTACCTGATTCGATATCGCCTGACCGGAATTGTCTGGCGTCCGCTTGTGGAGTGGACACGCCTTCGTCATTTGAGTTTCAGGAAAAGGTTGTCGGCTTGCGATGCGCCTGCGCGCGCACCGACGATCGTGTCCGCCGGCGAGTAGGTCTTACGAATCCCGATGGACGACGATCGGATTTGCACGGGAAGCAGACCGTGCCGGCAGAAAAATCGGTGTCAGGCTACTATTTCACCAATTTCACCGGCTCTGCCGCAGGATTGCGCTTGCGGCCTCTCCTCCTCGGCAGCAGCCGTTTCCCCATCTCCCGCTCCAGTCGCTTTGCAGTTTCCTCGCTTCCCAGAAATCGCCTCATGACAGTGACACGGCGGATTTCTGCTGGATTCGACTTTTCAGCTTCCCTCTCTTTAAGGTATATCCTCCACGCCATTTCATTGAAAGTCTTCAGCCAGTAATTCATATCCAGCAATCCGCTTGGATCGCTATTCGAAACATGCGCCCGTGCGCTGGACCACTCCCAGTCCCAAGCATTTTCGACCATGCGCGCTCGCACAGGATTCAATTCCACATGGCTCAGAACACCCCATACCCGATCCTCTTCCACAGGGCAGGAGTAAAAGCGGTTCTGCCAAAGGTGCCCACCGGTGTTGCGTTGGATGTTCTGCCATCGCGCAAAATCGTGGTGACGTTGGCCGATGCCCTGGGCAAGGGAATGTTCCCGCGCTGGGATGACGACGTGGTGGACGTGATTGTCCATGAGGTTGTATCCGATCAAGGCAATTTCATGATCAGGGCAGATTCTCGCGAGCAACCTGAGATAGACGAGCCGGTCGTTATCGGAAAAGAAAACAACCTGTTGATGGTTGCCCCTCTGGGTAACGTGGAGCACCCAGCCTGGAAGGACGATGCGATTAGGACGCGTCATCGCTACTCATGTTTCGCCACTCGCCTCATTATTTCCAAAAAATGGTGAAATAGTAGCCTGACACCGATTTTTCTTCCGCTCAGAAACCGATTCCCGCCGGCAATTCGCTGCCTGCCCCGAGTTCTCCGCCGATTTCCTTCCTTCCCTCCCCGATTTCCCCTTGTGCTCCCGGATAGAAACGCTTATAAGGCGACCATTTGGTGGAGTACGATGGCCTAGGCGTCTCGAATAACTCCATTGCGAGGTCCATGTTTTATTCCACCGGCATGCGCAGAATCGTCCGGAGTTTCTCTGGCGCAACGCGGCGCGGATCGGAAAGGTATATCTCGTGATGCCGGCCGTGACAGCGCAGGGCGTTCTGCCCGGCGAAACCTCTCATCAGCTCGATCGTCTCGGGCTCCCTCTCGTAAGGACCGACGTGCAGCATCTGCACGCAAGGGCCTTCGGTGAACGACTCCAGCCGCACCTCACGCACCGACGGGGTCTTGCCCCTTTCGAGCAACACCCCCACGGCTTTCTCCAGTTCCTCCCCTTTGACGAAATCCGGCGTGCGGATGAGCAGCTTCCAGTTCCATTGCTCCTTGGGGACGTGGCTGAAGTTCCCGTCGCATCCCTTGACCCACCACTGGCATTCGAGTTTGCAGACCGCGTAATCCTGCTGCCCAGCGAATTTGCGCATCATCTTCACGGTGAAGGCTACCCCGTAAAGCGCCCCGATTTTGTCACTGAACGCTTCTCCACCAGGTGCGCCCTGGCCGCTGATGGCCAGGTACGTGGCCGCTCCCACGTTCACCAGCGCCGGTTTCCTGGGAGCCACGTAGTCGTTTTTGTGCTGCCTGTAGAGATCGATCTTGTCTTGCTTTTTCATGGCAGTTTCCTGTGTCTTCGCCGTTCTTTGAGCGCGTGTGATTCGTCATTTCCTGCTGAACTCCAGAGGCGCATAGATGTCAGTAATCAAGTCCTCCGGCTCAGTGCT
>JBEKYG010000477.1:0-4789 GCA_049511215.1 Acidobacteriota bacterium
CACTGAAGTCGGCAAGCCCTCCGACGAGATAACTGCCACCCTTCGTGCCATTCATCAAATCCGGTACTTCCCAAATCGACTCGGCCTTGATTTGAGTGCCGAATTTCAAGAATTGATGTTTGCGCAAGAAGAGAGGATCATCCGAGATCAGCAGATCCCGCGGGCTCATGTAGTAGGCGTAGATTATGCCGGTCAGTGCCAGGCGCACCTGGGGATTCAGTGCGGCCAGAAGCTCATGGGAGAGAGAAGTCATCTTTTTCCGGTCCGGCTTCTTTTTTGATGCCGCCTTCCGCAGGCTGGCTGTGATTTCCCGGACCTGGCTCAGCATGCAGTCGCTCCGGATTTTCTCCGCTGTCCCTTCCAGCTTGAGCGATTTCGGCACCGCCACTTCAGGGAGATGTGCCACCGCTGCTTCCACCGCCGATGCCAACTCGGCCGGAACCCCCTTAGAGACGGAGATTTCGCGGGTAAGCCTGTAGAGATCCAGCAATGACGCTAGGGCGGGAACCTTTTGGAGATCCAGGACCTCGCGGAAAGCAGCCGACTGCTCTTCTGGTCCACTGACGATCCGCGTCTTCCCGTTGAATACAAAAGACACAGGCGGCCCATGCTCCAGGAGTGCGTCTCGGATAGCCTCGTCGGCATTCGTGCCTGCGCCTTTACCTGTTTCGATCAATTCCGCGATCAAATCCATGGATGCCGCAGCGAAATCTGCGGATTCGCGACCCTTCTGAAACTTATCGCAGATACCTCTGAACAAAATGGTGGCGTGTTCCTGATCGATTCGTCCCGATTCGTGCAGAAGGCAGAGGATCTTAAGAAGGGCGTTGAATTCACCCAGGACTTCGTTCCGCAGCAAGTGGTCCAGGGAAAGCAAATCCTCACTCAGGCGGAAAAAGCGTGAGTAGTCATCCAGCTGCAGTCCGCCGAGGGTCACGAGATACGGCCACGCCTGGCGGTGGCGAGCGTAATGCTGCGCCAGCAGAAGGGCCGATGCCTCATCGAGTGGTTCCGAACGATGCGCATCCAAATGCTCCACGGCGAGGAAGTTGTCGAGCTCTGAAAGCTCGGCGTGGTCGCTGGAGTAAGCTGTTCTTGCCAAACGCAGGAGAATCTGATCCTCCACGTCAGGAGCGGTAACCCTTGAGACCTCGCGCAGCAGGCCCGCCGTTCCCGAGACGGAAGAGGATTGTCCCTTCGCGACCATCCAAACCTCAGGACTGCCTGGAAACAGCACATGTCCCGCTTCGTCCAAGGGAAGCTGGCGCATAAAATCGGAGAAAGCCATGCTCCGGCGGTGCACAAGGGCTCCAAAATGCAGGTCCGGTGAATCCTTAAAGAGTTCGTAGAAGCGCGCCGCGCGCACTCTGGAAGCTGTAAAAAACTTCTGTCGCGCGAAATCGAGCTGCATGAGCAACGCGTAAAAAGCCAGCAACCTCCCATCATCCCGGCGGAGCAGGCTGGAAAGGAATTGCCTCGGAACAGCCGGCTTGGATCCGACCAATTGCTGCCAGACCGGCTCCGCTGTGGCACCGCCAGGAAGCACAACCCTCCCGTCCTGAACGACGAGGGACGCTGAGTAGTAGTAGAGCAGTTCAGTGTATTTTTCCGCAAGCGTTTTCAGGCCGAAGTCACGTACGAGCCCCGCCGCCGTAGCATCATCGAGTTTTTCGATGCCGATGTAGAGGCGCGCCAGCCGAGGATTTGCCGAGAAGACCTCGCTGAGTCCGCCATCCGGGCTCGCGCTCCCAACGAACGCCTCCCGCCACTGCGCTTCGCCAAGAATGACCGGGACCCGTCCGTCCCTCACGATCAATTCAAAATCCCGGCCGCTCTGCAGAGCTTCCTGCATCGCGATCTCGTCCAGAGCGAGGGCGGCTGAAGTAATCTGCCGCTTTGCGGCAGAGCCTCTCTCGGCAGGTTCGATCCTCACGCCGGCATTCGAGGATTGCAGATTCCATCCGAGCAATGAAAGGATGCGCTCAGTGGTTCTGAGGGCATTCCGATCACGAACCGACAGGTGCAGTACGACTTGGTCGCCTTTGCGCGCGCCGAGAGCCTCTATCTGGCGAGTGCGATTGAAGTGCTCCGCCACACGATTCCGCAACGCTTGAGCCGTAGCCTGGTCATTGCTGGATGCAGACACGACTTGCGCCAATTCCAGAAAGTAATCCCCCGGCTTGATCGATTCGCGCCCCCCGATCACGCGAAGGGCAGCCGCAATCCCTCCAGGGACCAAGACGTCGCTTATGGTTTTGCCAGCTCTGGAGAAGATCCAATCTGCTCGCTGGGGCTGCCCTGACTCGCGTAAGAGTTCAGCGAACCTCTCAGCGCGATCCATTTCTCCATCACGAACGGCCACAAAAAGTCCGCGATCCAGCACCGGAACCAGCTCCGACTGAGGCTGGCCACTCTTCTTCAGGAATATTGCAAGCTTGTCGTAGGCCTCCGCGGCCTTCAGCCCGTACTGATCCTCGACGATTGCGTAATGGCGGAGGAGTTCAAGGTCCTCAGTGGATCCGACACCAGCCTGCAGAGTGGATCTGGATCGCTGCCACATTCCCTGGCGATCTTCAGCATCTGCCTTCAAGAGGTAGAGACGCGCGGAGGTTGGGCATTGGCCGATTCCCGCCTCTGCCGATGCTGCAGCCGCCGGAAGATCTCCTCGCGCGGCAAGAAGCTGAACCACGGCGATGTGAGCTCTTTCCATGCCGGGCGCGATCGCCAAAGTTTGACGCCACATGTCCAGGGCTTCGTCCGGAGTTCCGATTTTTTCCAGGATAAGGGAATAGGTGGCCCGCACCTCAGCGTCGTCCGGCGGGTTGTGCACAACGAATCGAGCGTGCGGAAGAGCCTTGTTGCCTTCGCCGCGGCTGAGGTAGAGCTGGATTAAGCGGGTGCGATAAGCGAGTTGCTCGGGTTCCAGGTTGAGTCCATGCTCCAAGGAGTCGATCGTCCGCTCGGAGTCACTGATTTGCAGGGAACAGTCTGCACGAAGGAACCACACCGTCCCGTTCCGCGGATCCTGCGCCAGGTAATCTTCCAAATACGGAAGGGCTTCCCGGAACCGCCCCTTTGACACTGCAATCCTGCCTAATTCCTCGCTCACGAACGGCTTTGTAGCGCCCAGTTCCCTGGCACGCAGGAGAGGGGATTCGGCTCGATCGAGATCCTGCGATCGGAACAACACATCTCCTAATTCGGTGAAGAGGCTTGCATCCAGCGGATGGATCTCAGCCAGAGACTCGAGCAGTGCTGAAGCATCCTTGAGATCTCCGCGCCGCTCCAGGATCGAAGCCCCGCTTCGGAGTGTTTCATCGTCGCGTGGATTAATGGCCAGGGCACGCTTGATCGCATCTTGATCTTGATCGAGAGTCGTATCCGCGCCGCCGGAAGCCCTGGCCAGCTCCGTCAGTGCGGCCGCATTGCTTCGAAGCTCCTGAAATAACGCCGGCGCAGGCAACGTCTGATCCGAAGCCGTGGCAATCGATGTATAGAGTCCGAGGAACTCTCCTGCCGAGTCCTTTAGGGCAGCTTCATATAAATGGAATCCAGCCTTCAACTGAGGCTCCGGCCACACAATCTCGGCAAAGTATGCGCTTTCCGAAGCCAGGCCGGTCAGAATCTCCGCGGGTTCCAATGGGGCCACCGGTGCCGCGGTTTCCCGTGATGCCTGCTCGAGAGTCTCACAGCGATCCCCTCCAGGCGACCAGTAGCTCGTCCGCAGCCGCCGGTCCCTAAACATCCATGCGAGGTATGCTCTGAGGTACGCGCTGATTTGGGGTTCGGGCTCCAGAAGGCGGCCCACGATCAACATGCTGGACCAGGGCCTTGCGTCTATAGGGGTCACCTTTTCGAGAAGGCCGTAAACATCCGCGGCTGCGCTAGTAGTGTCGGGCGGCTCCGTTGGTATCTTCGCGATCACCTTTTGAATAGCGCTGAGGAACTGGCTTCGGCTTGTAAAAGGACCCAGCCTTGTGACTTCAATCCCATCATAGGCGATAACGCGGACATTATTGTGCTGCTTCCCTGATACGAACAACGGCGCCAGTTTTGTCTTTAGTGACACGGCGTCTGCTGGCAGCAGTGTCTCTGTCAGCAAGCCGATGATGATTTCATCGGAGGGAACGACAGGATCAGCCGAGGCCGAGGCTTCGCCCGCGAATGTAGAGATCTTAAGGCCCTCAAGGGGGCTAGCACTGTCAAACTTGCGCAGGATCGCTGTGCCGGCGATAAGATCCGCTGTCGACAGCAAGAGGGAGAAAGCCACAATTGAAAGAAGAGAGCGGATTAGTCTAAGCGCATTCATTCGAGCTGAAGGATGAGGCTGCATATCGTTCTTTCAAACGTTCCGGGAAGGGCCCGTTGCTCCAAATAAGCAGTGTTGCTAACTTATAAGCGTTTCTATCCGGGAGCACAAGGGGAAATCGGGGAGGAACGGATGGAAATCCGGGGGGAACTCGGGGCAGGCAGCGAATTGCCGGGCCGAAATCGGTTTCCGAGCGGCAGAAAGCCCGGCAATTCGCTGCCTGCCCCGAGTTCCGCCTTAGCCGTTCAACCTTGCGCAGGTTCTCGAGCACACCCCGGCCGGACGGGCGCCTGGCCGGCATCCGGATGGTTTCCCTGCGACGCGGGGCATTATTGCCGAGAGCGGGTGTGGACGCTCGGCGGAGCGCGGGGTTCGAAAGGATCCTTCGCCTGGCAGCGCTCGCTTTCCCGATGGCGCAGGATGCGGTCGACCACCCGCGGCTCTGTAATAAAGGAGATGATCCGCATTCGGGCACCGCAT
>JBEKYG010000478.1:0-4782 GCA_049511215.1 Acidobacteriota bacterium
CTTCTGCGGGCATCTGCTGTCCATGCTCCCTGGAGCTGGGCGCGGCTTCGGCGACGGCGTCTGAGGTCGCGGCTGTGCCGCGCCGGCGCATCCGTGGCAGAAAACTAAGCTCCAAATTCCTTCGAAAATGCGAAGAGCCCCGATTGCGGGGCTCTTCGTCGATGTAGTATCAAGCGAGATCAAACAACATTCCAGACTGCCTGAAGGAACGGCTAATTCTTGTCGGGGTCTTTCCCCGGGTCTCCGGCCTTCTTCAGCGTCGGCTTCTTCTTCTGATCCTGGGGATCTGTACTGTTGGGGTCGTCCCCGGTGTCGGTTCGCCGCTTCAGAGTCGGTTTCTTCTGATCGACCGGAGAAGCCTCGTCTGCCTTCATGGCGTTGTCAATGGCAAGAAGCCTGGCCTTCACACGGTCAAATTCTGAAGTATCGACGACATAGTTGTCATGTTCAGGCAGATATCGCTCTTCATCCATCGCGGAAGCTATTCGATCCACCGTGAAGGGATGGGTACGGAAAAAGCCCGCAACTTTCCCCGGCTTAGCCTTTTCTTCTTCTTGGAGCTTTTCGAAGAATGAGACGAAGCCGTTCGGGTCATAACCGGTATTCCAGAGATATTGAATTCCCAGTTGATCGGCTTCCTTCTCGGATTCCCGGGTAACACCCAGCAGGCTCAGGTTGATCCCCAGGCCCAATCCGTTCTGAATCGCCATCTGGGCCCAGTAGCCGCCCACAAATAAGGCTGGAATCGCGGCGAGCTGCAGAATCTGTCCCTTGGTCATGCGCGCAGTCGCATGGCGCGCGGCGACATGCGAGATCTCATGGGCCATGACGCCGGCAAGTTCCGATTCGTTGTCGGCCGCCAAAATCAGCCCTTTATTCACATAGAAGAAGCCGCCGGGGAATGCGAACGCATTGACCTCGTCGGTGTCAACGACCTTGACGTGGAACGGAACCTTGGCGTCGGAGTGTTTGACAATATTCTGCGCGACACGGTCGACATACGCAGTTATGACAGGATCGTCCACCATCTTTGCGGTCTGCTCAAATTCATTGGCGACCTGCTGACCTAGTTGAATTTCCTTTTCCAGGGAAACAAAATTAGGGAAAATACCCCATATATGCCCTGTAATGTCACGATTGCCGATGTTCTCGACGTCTCCATGCCTGCGATCGGAGGCATAACTTGCTACCGACATAGTCAGGATCAGGAGAATTCCGAGACCGGTGGAGAGCACCTTCCTTGAGGACTGCATATTTCCTCCCCCCGAGGAGCAGTTGTTTTGCACGTCAAGACCCGATATGCTTAGCCTCGAGCTTGACAGAGATCCATACAACACGCGTTGCATTCACGATACCTTAGATGCACGCAAGCGGGAAAAGTATCAACCTCATATTAAGCTTTAGGAAAGAGAGTGTCAATCGTTAAGGAAATTCAAGAGAATGTCGAAGCAGGGAATGCAAAGGTAGAGGGGAGTCCGCCTTATGAAGATACTGACGGCAATCCAGATGGGGGAGGTTGACCGACTTACTACCGAGCGTTACCACATTCCGTCGCTCCTCTTGATGGAGAACGCGGGCCGGTCTGTCGCCGACGAACTGGAAAGGGCCTGCCCGAACGCGGTCAACCAGCGCATTCTCCTGCTTTGCGGCACTGGGAATAACGGGGGTGACGGATTGGTGGCGGCTCGTCACCTGGCCGCGCGGGGCGGCCGTCCGGAAGTCTGGATTCTGGGGGATCCGGCGCGGTACCGCGGCGATGCCCTCGAAAACTGGAGGATGTCTCAGCATCTGGATCTCCCGATCCAGATTTTGCCGGATTCGGAAAGCCGCGCCTCCTTGCTGAATAGCACCGCGTATCCGGATGTTATCGTTGACGCCTTGTTCGGCACTGGACTTTCCAAACCCATCGGCCCTGATTTTCACACAACGATTGAGTGGATCAATAAGGCGCGTTCACGCGCCTTCGTGGTCTCAGTAGACCTTCCCTCGGGAGTATTTGCGGATTCGCCTCACTTAGAGGGGGCAGCGGTTCAAGCCGATCTGACGGTAACATTTACAGCTCTCAAGGCCGCTTTGGTCTTTCCGCCCGCGAGCGGAAGGGCGGGCAGAGTAGCGGTTGCCTCGATCGGGTCACCGGCGGCGCTGCTCGAAAACCCCGACTATCGCGTCGAGCTTATTGACAGAGCGCAGGTGGAGCGCGCGCTGCCGGTCAGGCCACGCGACAGCCACAAGGGTACTTTCGGCCACGTGTTCGTCCTGGCGGGGTCGAGAGACAAGAGTGGAGCAGCGCTTATGACCGGGCTGGCGGCACTGCGCTCCGGCGCGGGTCTGGTCACGCTGATGCTGCCCGAAAGCCTCCGAGCAGATATGTTGGGCAAGGTACCCGAGCTCATGGGTTGCTGGTTGCCGGAGACTCAGGAGGGGACCTCGGCCCTTTCGGCGGCGAACGTGGTCTTGGGCCAGCTTTCTCAAGCGGATGCGGTCGTCGTCGGTCCCGGTATATCCACGAACAGTTCGACCCAGCAGCTCGTGCGAGCCGTCGTCCGTGGAGCTCCCGTCCCGGTAGTCCTGGACGCTGACGGCATCAATGCCTTTGCGGAAGATATCGAAAGCCTTCAGAATGACGCCGGGAATCCGATCGTGATTACTCCACATCCAGGAGAGATGGCCCGGCTGTTGGGTGCCACCACGGACAGCATCCAGCAGCGTCGGTTGCAGGTTGCTGAAAGTTGTTCTACAAAGCACAGACTATTTACCGTGCTCAAGGGATTCCAAACCATTGTGGCCACACCCACCGGCCGTCTGTTTGTCAACAGCACCGGGAACCCGGGCATGGCGACAGGAGGAACCGGGGACATCCTTTCGGGAATAATGGGGCGGTTTCTTGCTGGATGGCGACGTAGGTTCAGTGGCCTCAACTATGAAGCCCTGGCTGATTGTATCTCGGCTGCGGTATATCTCCATGGTTCGGCCGGAGATCTTGCGGCAGCGGAAAAGGGGGAGGAATCTCTGATTGCGACTGATCTTCTGGCCCATCTTCCTGAGGCCTTCAAAGGAGTGCGCCGGGGATGATCGCTGATCCCAAGCGACCGAGCAAGACGAGCACGGCAGCGCGAATCGTGCGGAGCCGATCTCCGGGGCAGACGCAGCGCTTGGGACAGCGACTCGCCGGCACCCTCAAAGTTCCATGTGTGGTCTTGTTGTGCGGCTCTTTGGGAACCGGCAAAACGACATTAACGCGGGGGCTTGCCCATGGGCTTGGACTGCAGGACCCTGGTGGAGTCCACAGCCCCTCTTTTACAATCGTCAACATTTACCAGGGGCGATGTCCGATTTATCATGTGGATCTCTATCGTCTGACGGGTAACCGCGATCTCGATTCCGTGGGGTTGGACGATTTCTTAGGTCGTGACGGCGTTACAATTGTCGAATGGGGCGAGCGGCTCCCGTCTCATGTTGATGCCGCCCTTATCATCAAACTCGAGGATGCGGGCGGGGACTCACGCATCATCCGCATATGTGAACATCGAACCGAGAGGATTTCGAAGACCACGAGGAGAGTGAAGTAGGCACTTCGAGGTCTTCAGGCTACTAACCGATGGGTTCTTGCCGTTGGGCGAGAATCTCGACATCTCGACGGAGAGATTGAGACAGCGAGGAAAAACAAGGACGGACCTTGCAGTTTCTCTGCATTCTCTTCGTTCATTGCGATGAGGACTTTGGTCGCGACAATGCCGCACCGGGGTTTTCGTGGTTTCTATTGTCGAAGGGAAGTATATGAACAAAAACTTATCCGGAATCTTTCCGCCAGTCACAACGCCTTTTGATACGGACGGGGAGCTGCTGATCGATCGATTTAAAGAAAATCTGGTGCGGTGGGCCGCAACGCCTCTGGCTGGACTGACCGTTCTGGGTTCAAATGGCGAGGCACATTTTCTCTCGGACCAGGAAAGGCTCCTTCTGGTGCGGGAGGCCCGTCTCAGCGTTGACTCAAGTAGGACCATGGTGGTAGGTGCAGGCAAGGAGTCGACTCGCCTGACCGTGGATTTCACGCGCAAGGTTGCCGACCTCGGCGCCGATTATGCACTCGTAGGCATTCCTTGCTATTACCGGGCGCGCATGACCGACGACGCCCTCTTTGCTCACTTCTGGAGCGTTGCCGACGAGTCTCCTATCCCGATTCTGATTTATAATGCGCCCCAGTTTACCGGCATGAGCGCGAGCGCCGCTCTTATCGAACGGCTCAGCGCGCACGAAAACATCGCCGGCATGAAGGAAAGCGCCGGCAGCCTTCCGCTGCAAGCGGAAGTTCGGCGTCGAACCGCCGATCGATTCCAGATCCTTGTTGGATCTGCCCCGACCTTGTTCCCGAGCCTGGTTCAGGGCGCATGTGGAGGTATTGTGGCAATTGCATGCGCTTTGCCCGCGCAGATGACCGAGCTTTATGAAACCTTCCGCTCGGGCAACTGGAAAGGCGCAGCCGAATTGCAGAAGCGATTATCGCCGCCGGCCGAGGCGGTTACCGCTCTTTATGGCATTCCTGGTCTGAAATACGCTATGAGCCTCATGGGCTTTTTCGGAGGCGAGGCGCGCCTGCCTCTCTTGCCTCTGAAGGAAGATCAAAAAACGAAGCTGACATCAATCCTTAGGGAAGCCGGCCTACTCGATGCCGCGGAACTAATATCACATTGAGATTCCGGGAACTACCAGGATTTCCAGAGCTCTTCATGGACTACGTCGACGGCGTGCAGCCTGCCCGGGCGTTCTTTTCCTGCCGGCCTG